>NZ_CAWUDG010000008.1:0-214182 GCF_963920885.1 Anabaena sp. CCY 0017
GAATTACGAATTACGAATTACGAATTACGAATTACGAATTACGAATTACGAATTAGTAATTCTTCTGCTTTTTTTTGGCTCAGAGGTTTTGAGAATAGAAATCCTTGACCGAATTTGTAGCCAAGGTGTTGCAACCGTTCTAATTGTTGTTGAGTTTCTATGCCTTCCGCGATCGCATTCAATTCTAGATGGTCACTCAGTGCCATAATAGTTTCTACAATCTGATGATTTTTTTTACCTGATTGAATTTGATGCACAAAGGAACGATCAACCTTAAGATAATCCACAGGTAAACGGTGAAGATAGCTTAAGGATGAATATCCCGTGCCAAAATCGTCAATGCTAATTTGAATCCCACGCTCTTTCAACTGACCCAGAAGACTAATCGTAGAATCAATATCGTCAATTAACATACTTTCGGTAATTTCTAACGTTAAGCAACAAGCATTTAATTGGGTTTCAGTCAGAATGCGATCCATTTCTTGTAACAGGTCAGGCTGGCGTAAATCTTGGGCTGAGAGATTGACACTCATCTTGATGGCAGCAAGGTCAGGGAAAGTAGTTTGCCAGGCTGCTAGTTGCTCACAGGCTGTCCGAACTGCCCAATAGTCTAGGAGCGTGATTAATCCTATTTCCTCAGCTACAGTAATAAATTCTCCCGGAAATTTCAAGCCGTGGGTGGGGTGTCGCCAGCGAATCAAGGCTTCAAAGCCCACAAGATTTCCAGTGTCTAGAGCTACAATTGGTTGATAGTGAAGTATAAATTCCTCACACTTAATGGCTCGGCGCAGATCGTTTTCTAAATGCAGTCGATTCAACGCTTCAATGTGCATTTGAGTATCAAAAATCTCATACCTGGCTTTACCCTGGTTTTTTGCCCGATACATGGCAATATCAGCATCTCGCAATAAATGGGAGGCTTGAACGTAGTCTTGTGTACCCAATACGATACCAACGCTAACTGTCGTATATACTTCACGTCCTTCAATAAATAGGGGTGTTTGCAACTCTGCCAAAATTCGTTCTGTAATCCGCAGTACTTGCTGAATGTCCTTAATCTCTTCTATTAGAATCACAAACTCATCACCACCCAGGCGAGCTGCGAGATCAATTGTCCTGAGAATGCCTTGGAGTTTTTGAGCAATGGCAATGAGTAATTGATCTCCGGCTAAATGTCCCAGGCTATCGTTGATGACTTTGAATCGATCCAGGTCGAGAAATAAAACAGCAAAATGGTAATTTTCGAGACGGTTGGCTCGTTGAATAGCTAATTCCAACCGTTCTATGAACAGATGGCGATTGGGCAAACCCGTCAGCCTATCGTGGAGGGCATCATGTTTTAACTGATTTTGCACCTGGATGCGTTCAGTTACATCGCGGGAGGTGGTTTGCAGTTGCACAATTTGACCCGTATTATCCACTATGGGCTTAGTTAAGGTTTCAAACCAGATATAGTTCCCCTGCTTCTGAAGCGTCCGATAGGTGATAGGTGTAGGTTTTTCGCCGACCACTGTGGTGTGAATTTCCTGGTAAATGCGATCGCGATCATCGGGATGAATGAAGCTATAGATGTCTTGTTTGAGCATTTCGTCATGGCTATAGCCCAGGAGAAATTCACAAGACGGGCTGACGTACAGATATTGACCATTCAAATCGTGAAGGCAAACAAGATCGTTGGTATTTTCGGCTAACAATCGATAGCGGACTTCACTTTCTCGCAGCGCTGCTTCCGCTTGTTTGCGATCTGTCACATCCACAATCAATGTATCCCAAATAATGTCCCCATTGGCTTGCAGAGTGGGTCTACCAGCAGCTTCTAGCCATTTATCCTGCCCTGATGGTGTGATAATTCGCCATGCGTAAAACCAGGGTGACAATGTTTGTGCCGACTCCATCACCGAAGTTTGCACTCCAGGCAAGTCTTCCGGACGGATCATTTGCCAGAGGATGCTGGCATCCGCTACAACTTCCTGGGGTTGCACTTCCCAAAGACGGTAACAACCCGGACTCATGTACATAACACTATCAGAACCATCAGGGCAGAGCAAGTAACGAAAAATCGCGCCTGGTACATTGGCCGCCATATTTTGAAATCGGGCTTCGCTCTCTCTCAGAGCCGTTTCCACTCGGCGGCGTTCGTTTAGTTCCTGTTGTAACTGTTGGTAAAGATTGGCCTGCTGAATGGCAATCTCCAGTTGGTCGGCGACGGACTGGGCTAGTTCAACCTGGTCATCGTTCCAGGTGAACGGTTGCTGGGAGGCTGTAATTGTGAAACTACCCCAAAGAGTGTCGTCAATCACTAAGGGAATGAGTAACCAGGCTCCGGGTAAGACTTGGGCTGCTTCGCGGTTAATTTCATTCTCTAAGTTAGTTGTATCTTCCACCCGCACAACTTGTAACTGCTTAAGTTGAACCGCGAAGGGATTACCCACATCGGTAATCTCAAAGCCAATGGTGGTTTTAGTGTCTGGATTGTGACGAAATTCAGCGATATGTTTCCAAATACCCTGTGCTGGTAGATACTGCACTACAAAGCAGTCTAGGGTTTTCAAAAGTTGGGCGGTTTCGGCTGTAGCGGTGGCAAAAATTGTGTCTAAATCCAGGGAGTTGCGGATGGACTGGAAAACTCGATTCAGGGCTTTTTCACGTTGAATTCGCTCTTGCAATGCGGTGATATCTCGCCCGACGGATTGAATTTCAGTCAAATGCCCATTTTCATCAAAAATCCCTAAGTTAATCCACTGTGTCCAACCAATTTGGTTGTTGGCGCGGTAATCTTGATTGATGTTTTCAAAGATGGGGTTTGCTGGGCTGAGGGCGGCAATTTTGCGCTCGACCTCTTCTAAATCCTCTGGAGGTACAAAGCTACTCCATCGCCGTCCAATCACACTCTCTAAAGATTGATTTAGAGCCAGGCACAGAGCATCGTTAGCAAAGGTGATGGTTGTATCTGGCAGCGATCGCATAATCAAATCTGTTTGCACCTGAATCACCTGGCGGTAGCGGCTTTCACTTTTGAGTAAGGAATTTTGGATGATCTGCTGTTCTAATTCCTGGCGTTTGCGATCGCTAATATCTTGAAACGCCACAATCGCATACCTCACTTTTCCCTGATCATCAAAAATCGGAGTTGCCCAAAGCTCCAGAGGAATCACCCGATCGCTATAATGAATTTCTAAATCGTCCGCCCAAACCTTTTCCCCAGCCAAACACCGAACACTGGGTAATTCTTCCCAGGGATAGAGTCCATCATTGCCCTCACGCTTAATTTGGAAGACTTCTGAGAGTTGTTCTGGAATCAGTTCTAATGGGCTTTGATCACCTAGTAATGCCTGTCCGAGATCATTTATATAAACAAGTTTCCCTGTGGAGTCGTAGACCGCGATCGCTATGGGGGTAGCATCTAGAAATTGAATTAGACTGCTTTGGCTTTCTGATAAAGCCGTATTTGCTAGTAGTGACTCTACCAGACACTTCACATTTCCTGGCGTATTTTCCCAATCCTCGGCAGAAATTCGCTTGAGGGATAAGGTTTGCTGTTTTTCCATAAATGCAGCATTTGCAACCTAGTTAAACATGAGTTCGACAAGTGGAAAAAGACACATATTAATAGGAATTAAGCACCGGACAAATTTTTTATCGTGTGCATCAACGAAAATACGTCTTCTTAGGCTTTCATCAATCATTATTTGATTAATAGCTTAGATACAGCCCACCGCAAGTATTACCTAAAAAGTTGGGAAAATCAAGGTTTAATGCCTGAAATCCATACATCACTTAGTATTTGGGTTTTCCTGTCAATGAGTAAATTCTAGTATATTATAAATTATAAGTTATACAGTTATTTTGATATAAATACCCTACTATCAAAGCCCTTTGATACAAGCGAGGAGGGGTTAATAAGATAATTTATATGATTAGCCAATGCTATATTATGAATAATAAATTTATAAAAAATCAATAATTTGAGTATTGAGACAAGATGAATGGAATTGATTGAGTAAGCGATCGCACTGCACGCACTTTAGGCGATCGCATTCGTTCATCTCTATCAAAACTTAGCTAAATTAAACACAAAATTTGTTTGTGTATCCAGTAAATTACCGGATATTTTGCTTCCACAGTTTTGGAAATTTCCTTGCAGTGTCGCTACCTTTTTCTGGGTTTTCAAATTGTTCTGTAATTTTGACTCCCATAATTCCAGAGTTACAGTATTTCCTTGAACCGAAGCAATTGCTTTTCCCTGATTCAAGTTTCCAGATGCGCCAAGAAATTTCCAAGTTCCCTGTGGAGTGGCTTTTCCCGAAGGAATACTGATTTCTAAAGAAGTTGTAGCATCATCACCATTTGCAACTATAATACCTTTCCAGTTACCAACAATTGATGCTTTACTACATATCTGACGCTGGAATTGAAGCGGCTGGTTCATTTGGCGGGAGTTTGTCTGTGCAGAAGCGGCGGAAATGCTACCGGAAAGTGCTAAACCCGTGGAGACAGAAATTGTAGAAACTGTCATCATAGTAGCAAGAGCAATGGATTTTATAGAAAGTTTCATGGTATTTTACTTCTTTTAGTTAGTGTGGATAAAATAAGTTTTTTATCTCCCTTCACTAACTCAATAGGTCTACCTCTAATTATTTATGCAGTTATAAATAGGGCAAATTTTTTCTAATTTTATTTTCTCTCACCTCTGCGGTTCAAATCATCTACTATATTTTATGACTAACCCCCGTCAAATAGCTTTTAATGCCTTGCGAGACGTTCACAAAGGAGCTTATGCTGATGTTGCCTTAAATAGAACGTTGCAAAAAGTTACCTTACCGAATCATGATCGCCGTTTACTGACAGAATTAGTATATGGCAGTGTCAGAAGACAACGTACCCTCGACGCACTTATAGACCAACTCGCGACCAAGAAATCTCACCAACAACCCAAAGACCTCCGCAGCATCTTACATCTAGGTTTATACCAACTGCGTTATCAAGAGCGTATTCCCGCTTCGGCAGCTGTGAACACCACTGTCCAACTAGCTAAGGAAAATGGCTTTTCTGGTCTGACGGGTTTTGTCAATGGTCTATTGCGGCAATACATCCGGTTAGCGGAGAAATTACCAGAGCCTTTAAAGTTACCTGAGAATCCAGTGGAACGTTTGGGAATTTTACACAGTTTTCCCGATTGGATTATTCAGGTTTGGTTAGACCAATTGGATTTGGTGGAAACAGAACAACTGTGTGATTGGATGAACCAAACACCGACAATTGATTTACGAATTAATCCCCTGCGGACTTCTATTGAGGAAGTTGAGACGGCTTTAGAGTCGGCGGGAATTTTAACAAGGCGGGTTAACCATTGCCCCCAAGCTTTAAGATTAATTGGGAGTACCGGCGCAATTCAAAATCTACCCGGATTTAACGAGGGTTGGTGGTCTGTACAAGATGCTAGCGCTCAACTGGTGGGTTATTTACTCAATCCCCAAGCCGGTGAGGTGGTGATTGATGCTTGTGCTGCACCGGGGGGTAAAACTACCCATATTGCTGAATTAATGGGGGATGAGGGGGAAATTTGGGCTTGCGATCGCACTGCTTCCCGATTGCGTAAACTCAAAGAAAATGCTCAACGGCTGCATTTACAATCTATTCAAATTTGCACAGGTGATAGCCGCAATTTACCGCAATTTAATCATAAAGGCGATCGCCTCTTACTCGATGCCCCATGCTCTGGATTGGGAACCCTACACCGCCACGCCGATGCACGTTGGCGACAAACACCAGAATCTGTCCAGGAACTCTCCATTTTGCAAACAGAACTATTATCACATACATCTGATTTTGTCAAGCCTGGAGGTATACTTGTTTATGCCACCTGTACCCTACATCCAGCCGAAAATGAAGGTGTGATTTCGACATTTTTAATTAATCATCCCCAATGGCAAATTCAGCCCCCAGACGTAGATTCCTCGAATTATGCCTATTCCACACCCCAAGGCTGGCTTAAAGTCTGGCCTCATCGACAGAACATGGATGGCTTTTTTATGGTGCGCTTAAGAAAAGCCAACGATTCCGAATGAATACTGTTTGTGATTGTACTATTTTGTTGAAGCCCCGAATCTACCGGAAGAGGCAGCAATGGTTACTGATTCCCATGTGAAAAACTTAGTTAAAATTTTGATAGGTGCGGCTTGGATTGATGGTAAAATCCAGCCTGAAGAACGGCAATATTTGCGGGAGATAGCTCAAGCAAAGGGTTTGGCCACTGACCCAGAGATTAAGCCTTGGCTATACGAATTGGTTCCTGTGCGACCACAAGAATGTTATGCTTGGGTCGAAGAATATTTAGGCGATCGCCCTAGCCTCGAAGATTGCGAAAATCTGATTGAGGCTATTAGTGGATTAATTTACAGTGATGGCGAAGTAGCTGTAGAAGAAGCACGACTCCTGACCAAACTACAGAATTTAGCAAAGCTGAATGAATCTACTCAACCAGCTTATACAGGGTTGCTGAAGCAAATTCAAAAGCTTTATCGTCGCTGGGTTGATGTCCAAAACTAACACCAGAGTTATCAGTTATCAGTTATCAGTTATCACTCAAGAGACATAACTGGGTTTAAGTTACTCACTATATCGGCGTTAACTGATAATTGAAAACTCATAACCCAAAGCCGATTATTGGTAGGCGTTGATGGCGGTTATAAATCCCCCACCTTATGCCTTGATAACTGTTAACTGTTAACTTTTAACTGATTTAAGACTTCGGTTCACCCACTCCCGGAGTTTCTTCTTTTTCAACTTTAGGGACAAAATCAGGACGATCTTTGCTTTCCCAACCAGCAGGTCGTTTGGAGTTGTACCAAGCGATAGAACCAATGGTGACAGCAGCAATAAAGCCAACTACATATACCAAGGTAAAAGCTAAAGGAAAATGGGAACCTTTATCTACTGCTCCAGCAGCTGTTTGCATCAATAAATTCATGAGTATATTATCCTATTGTGATCAACATTACTTAAGAGACTATAGAAAGAGCGTATCACTTACATCCACCCCAAGTTTGAATAACTTGATGTCATCTGGGAGATATTGGCTTGAAAAAATAGACCTTCTTGGATGAACCAGACCGACATCAAAGTTATAAATCATCCATAAAATAGAATAAATAGTCAATTACAGTCAAGATGGCTCACTACCAAAAACTCCTAAAAATTTCTACTACAGGCAAAAATTTTCAGAATATCACTGCAAAAATTGCCGCCGCAGTTGCAGAGTCTGGAGTAGAAACTGGACTTTGTACCTTGTTTTTACGCCACACCTCCGCCAGTTTAGTCATACAAGAAAATGCTGACCCAGATGTACTGGTGGATCTAGCCAACTTTATGGCAAAATTAGTGCCAGAATCGGCCAAATATATCCACGATGCCGAAGGTGCAGACGATATGCCAGCACATATACGCACAGCACTTACGCATACCTCAGAACATATTCCCATAAATCGTGGTCATTTAGTCCTGGGAACTTGGCAAGGGATTTATATTTGGGAACATCGTCAGCGTAGTCATACCAGAGAATTAGTTATCCACATTTCTGATTAGGGACTGGGTGCTGGGGCGAAGTTTTTTGCTCATGACCAATGACTGATGACTATAAAAATCACCCTACCCTAACCCTCCGGTGTAAACTGGGAGAAATCCGGGTTTACCTCCAGGGTTGGGGTAGGGCTTGGGGTCAAAATAATATCCAGCCTCACAAATAATTGGGATCAGACTTCCTCTGATGCTGTTAATGTATCAATTTGTAAAATCAAATATTAAGTGGATTTGAATTTAATTAATAATTAAAAGTTGGGCGAGATAAACTTATATATTGATAACGTTCAGGCTATTGGAATATATTATGAAGCATGACCTGAAGCCAAATCAGCTTTTTCAAAGCCTTGACGAAATTTTAGCCCAACATTCCGTTAATCCATTAACACTCAACCCCCATAAAACTTTAATCACCAGTTTTGTAGAACTGGAAAATTTAATTACTGCCATCACCACAGACCAGGAAATTATTATCACCTTGCGGGATACTTTAGAAAAAATAATTTATGCCCAGGTGCAAAACTTCCCCGAAAATATTTTTTGGGACTTTGATTTTATGGTAAATAGTATGCTTAGACAAGCTTTATTAGCAGATGAAGGTGCGATTGCTTTTTTAGAAACCTTTGGTAATAAAATGGTCTTGCTGATAGAATTATTTGGCATCAAAAACGAAATTCGCTTCCGCTATGTTCACGATTTTATCTATGGGTTTGATTGGGCAAGATGGGTACAAAAAGAACCACAAACTCGCTCACATTCCGAGCCTTTTAGTTTGATTTTTTTAGATGATTTGCTGATGAAGGGTGAAAAACTGATCAAACATATTAATTATGGTCAAGAGATGTCTTATAACCTTGGTAATACAGGATACCGTAATCCCTTCGACTTTTCCCGTGAACCCGAAGATGAACGCCTGTTACTAGGTTCTCTAGCCACAGAAAAACTTATCCCTGTGGAAGTATGGAATTGGGATACTAGACCAGTGTGGAATCAACCTTTCCAAGAAATGCGCCAGCAGTTAGCATTAAAGTTAAATATTCAACCCCAAAAACACTGATGAAAGCATTTGTCGCCGGAGCAACAGGTGAAACAGGTCGCCGTATTGTCGAAGAACTCATAGCCCGAAATATTCCTGTGCGGGCTTTAGTAAGAGATGTAGAGAAAGCTAGGGCTATTTTACCTCCTGATGTTGAGTTAGTTGTGGGCGATGTCTTAGAAGCACAAAGCCTGAATGCTGCTTTAGGAGATAGTACAGTTTTACTGTGCGCCACTGGTGCAAAACCCAGCTTTGACCCAACTGGCCCCTATAAAGTTGATTTTGAAGGGACTAAAAATTTAGTTGATGCTGCTAAGGCTAAGGGAATTGAGCATTTTGTTTTTGTCTCGTCTTTGTGTGTTTCTCAGCTATTCCATCCATTAAACTTATTTTGGTTGATTTTGGTGTGGAAAAAACAAGCAGAGGAATACATTCAAAAAAGCGGTTTGACTTATACCATTGTCCGCCCTGGTGGTTTGAAAAATGAAGATAACTCTGATGCAATTGTGATGCAGAGTGCTGATACATTATTTGATGGTAGTATTCCTCGACAGAAAGTCGCCCAGGTTGCTGTTGAGTCTCTATTTGAGCCAGCTTCACATAATAAAATTGTTGAGGTTGTGGCTAAACCAGAGGCTACCTCAAAAAACTTGGGAGAATTATTTGCTAATGTTGCTTAATTAGTTCTGTTGGGTTTCGCAAAGCCTTAACCCAACCTACAATTTTTTGATTTTTAAGATTCATCAAGGAGGGCTAATTCAGGAAGTAAACACTTTTTTTGTGAACTTTGCCGAAATAAGTGCGTCAATTATTTTTGTTAGTGAAGAGTGAAGTTAAAGGAGTCTAACACTGAAAGACTTTAAACTCAAAGGCATTGAGCCTCTAATTGGCCCCATCGCCGCACTGCTTGGCTTGGTCTATTTGTTGCAGTGGTACATATATGGTACATTGCGATCGCCTACCGATCCCATATTTAGAGTCCAACAGCCGCCTTTAGTTATGCAAGGGGGCGATCCTCATATCCGCGCTTTGATGCGAACCATCTCCGCCAGTGAGGCCAATGGTCCTCGTCCTTATTCTCTTTTGTATGGTGGACAGCAGGTAAATAACCTCAGTCGTCATCCAGAGATATGCGTCAGGATTGTCACAGGCCCAAATAAAGACAATTGTTCCACTGCGGCTGGGAGATATCAAATTATCAATAATACTTGGTTTGAAATCGCCCCTCGCTATCATCCTAACCCTCCCAATCAAATGATGTTTTGGTCTGCTTATAGTTTTGAAGCAGAGTATCAAGATTTGGTGGTTTATCGTTGGTTGAATGATAACAAGGTTTGGGGAACTGATATTTCTCAACTCTTGCAAAAGGGAAAAATTAACGATGTTTTGCGGCGACTGTCTCCCACTTGGACGAGTTTAGGATATGGTATCGAAACTAATTCAATTAGTAGCTCTTTGCCGAATATTTATGAGAAAATGTTAAAAGAAGAATTAAAGACTGCTAATCAACCAGCATCTCCAATTCCCACCCCCCAGCGTTGAAGTTTTCACCTGTATAATCTCCCTAGCTTCAAAATCAGGGTGGATGATTTTTAGACGAAGAGAGTCATAAAAAAGCACTACAGAGAGGGTTTGGGGGTGAGGTTCTGTATTTTATATTGCTGATATGCGCGATTAATTGCTTGCATTGAGGCTTTGGCACTGGCAGAATTGTTCATATCAGGATGATACAATCTGGCTAATTGGTGAAAAGCAAACTTCACATTTTTAGAATGAGCATCTTCATGGACACCTAAAACTTCCCACCATTCCCCAGACAAGAAATCAGGTTGTTTTTCATCACTTTGCATTTGTCGCCAAATTTTAATTACACCATTTTTCCCTCCACTTAATAAAGTTTTACCATCTGGACTAAAAGCAACGGGACTAAACCCAGTCAAAGTTTGTATTATTTCATCAGTTTGTAAATTCCAAAGTTTGATTACACCGTCACTACTGCTACTTACGAGGGTTTTTCCGTCAGGATTAATAGCTAGAGAGATAACAGCCGTTGTGTGTCCAGTCAAAGTACAGCGTAATTCCCCAGTTTGGAAATTCCACAGCTTAATAGTGCTGTCTTCGCTTCCACTAATGAGAGTTTGACCGTCAGGACTAATAATAACTGTCTTCGCTGCTGAATCTTGAGTTAAAATACAGCGTTCTTTCCCTGTTTCCAAATCCCAAATTCTAATAGTTTTATCTTTACTGCTACTAACCAAAATCTGAGAATCTCGACTAATAGCTACAGCATAAACTGTATCCGTATGTCCATTCAAAGTATATTTGAGATTCCCTGTATAACCTCCCCAAATTCTAATAGTTTTATCTGTACTAGCACTAGCAATTATTCTGCCATCACCACTATAAGTAAGTGAGTTAACAAAGCCATTATGACTATAGGGAGAATTTAAATAAGAAAATACCCGATGATATTGTTTTGTATCTAATTGCCAACTGCTAATTTTCCGGTCTACACTACCACTAATAACTTGCTGACAATTAGGGCTGATAGCCACAGATAAAACTGCTTCTGCTTGTCCATAAAAAGTATATAAACATTCGCCATTGCTTAAATTCCACAAATAGACTGTTCTATCATTACTCCCACTAATAAAAGTTTTACCATCAGGAGAGATAGCTAAAGCATTCACTGCGGCTGAGTGACCTTTAAGAGTTTGTACACATCTCCAATTCTCCCGCGTTTGGGTTGTTTGCGGGACTATTTTGGGTTCAATTTTAGGAGGTTGAGATTGAGGAGTAACAACTTGCTTTTTTACCTTCGCTTTGAGTGCTTTTAACTCATCCTCAATTTCCCAAACTGCAAATTTTTGATTAAGATCATCACCAGATAAAAATAAATCTAACTCAATCAGTGCGGCGGAATAGTAGTCCATTTGTAAGACTTTTTCTTCCATCCGTCCAAAAACCTCAAAGGGAGTTTCCTTAACTTGAGATTCGTCTAATATTTTAGCAATACCATAAGCCGCGAGTCCTACCACTGCTCCAATTCCCGCCATTGGAACTGCACCAATACCAAATGCTAAACCGATTTTTGGTGCAACAAATCCCATCCCACCGACAACGCTAGCAACCCCAGCACCACCAACTGCACCAATTCCCATGACACCAAAAGCGGCTGTATCCCCCTCTGTGATGGCTTGAAAAGCACCATAAACAGCCGCACCAGCCACAGCGCCAGCCGCAACTACGGGAGCTAACCCAATTCCTACACCACCAAAACCGCCGACAATTCCGATTCCGCCAACTGTGGAGGAGATACCCGCACCAGCTATACTTCCGCCGGCGATAAATGCTGCACCTGTTTGGGAAGTTGGATTCATTGTGATTTAAGGAGTTGTAGAATAGGAGGTAATTTGAGTAACTTGGTTTTGAGAATTTAAGTTTAAATGAGTTACTTCTAAATAATCAGTATCATTTCCTCGTTCTAAAGGATTGCTATACAACTTTATTTGATCTTGGATTTTTTCTGTTTTTTCAAAAGGCTGTTGACTGTTGAGGGCAGCTTTAGCAATGTTCATGGCTTTATCTTGATTAATACTAGATGTAAACTGAATATCAGTGATAAAAGATTCTGTACCAGAGACTTTTAGATAAACTATGCCATCAGCAAATTGATAAGGTTTCAAGATAGAACAATAAGTATCTTGGTTAGTTGCTTCACAGATGTTGTTCCATTTTGGCAGGTTAGCAAAGACTTCTGGCTGAATTGATGATTGACTCAAGTTGGTGTCTGTGGAAAGTTTTTGACAACCATCTTCACAAGCTGGAGGATCTGAGATAGGCTTTGGTTGTTCAGCCGGAATTTCTGAAACAGGCTTCGCTTGTTCCGTGGGAGTATCTGAGTTAGGTGGTGATTTTTCCGTCTGTGGGTTTGTCTCACAACCAGTCAGAATTGAGACGAAAGCCAAGGTCATAAAAAGCCCAAATTTTGCCATCACTTGTTTGTTCATAATTTCATCCTGAAGTAAAATATCAAACTTGTACCCTATAGTTGCCAGTCTTAAATGAACTTTCGCTTCTCGTAAAGGTTCCCATAGGGTAAACTTGTAAAGCCTTTGGCATAGATTCGCGGTAAGCGTTGCGTGGTAATAGAACCAAGAGGAATCAAGGGGGCGAAAGAAGAGGATAAATACTTTTAGATTTATATTTTATTCATCAAGAGAACCCCTCGATTAGTTAACCGCAGAGTTATTGCTAAATCTTTGAGTATTTATATTGTCTCAGGTTTCTGACTTATCATTAAGGCAGCAAAGGAACACAGCTTAGGCTTGACCTTACTTTTCAGATATATAAATTTTTAGATTAATGATTTCTTTCAAACTTCTAAGGTAAGTTAGCAGCGCATAGATAAAAATTACAATTCCTGTCATTTCTAGCAATTCTTCAATCAATATGGCAATTGTTGTCATTATGTCAAGCCGACCAAAATATACTCTGAAAAGCCCACTTACCATTTCCATACCCAGTGCGCCGCTTACATATAAAGTTGCAGCAAGCAGGAATAATTTTTGAATTTTCTTAGGTAAATCTAAGAAAAATCTGAAATATTTAAATATAAAAAATATAACCGCAGGAATCCCAAATATAACCCAGGTGTGAAAAAATATTGGGAGCAAATTAAATGCTTCTCTTAGGGCTGGAATAATCAAAATTTCGTGGAAGCTGAAGGCTTCATCTAGGCTGAGAAAAAGAAATATTAAAGATAGATTTTTCCAATAAATAAAATACTTATCTGTCTTTTTAATTGTCGTAATTACTGCTAACAATCCCGAACAAGATAATAACATGAACGATGAATACCAAGCAGGGATATTTAACTCCTCATCAAGGCTAAAGATTTCATAAAACCATTTTGAGCTGGGAAATGGGAACTCCAAAACCCAGAAATAAGCACTAATAGCGCCAGTTAGGGTTAAAAATGAAATTATAATAATTAAACGTTGTATAATTTTTTTAGCAGAGATATGAAGTGATAAATCTACATCACGAGTAGATGGCTGTGACATATAAATATTTTAGTAACATTCTTAACATTATCACAAAACTCTAAACTTGAAAATTCCCTTAGATAAGGAATGTTGACTGTATAAGTTAGCATTTGTTCTATTCTTAAGATTTGTTTTATTATAAGCTAAGTAGTAACACGAATTTATAGCCTGTCAAGGTATTGTAATAAAAGCGATTCCTGGATAAAACAAAAAATTTATATGACTTCAGTTTCTCCTCACAAAAAAGCCAAAGCCCTCAAATCTACTAGTCGCCGCCCAGCGAAAGAACTCTGTAGCGAATGCGGGCTATGCGATACATACTATGTTCATTATGTCAAGGAAGCCTGCGCTTTTATTAATCAACAGATAGGGGGACTGGAAGAAGAAACCCACAGGCGATCGCGTGACCTAGATAATGAAAATGAACTCTACTTTGGTGTTCATCAAGACATGATCGCCGCCCGCAAACAGCAGCCCATCGAAGGCGCACAATGGACGGGTATTGTCAGTAGCATAGCCATTGAAATGCTGAATCGCGGCTTAGTTGAAGGTGTTGTCTGTGTGCAGAACACCAAAGAAGACCGCTTTCAACCCATGCCTGTAATCGCCCGTACTCCAGAAGAAATACTGGCAGCTAAAGTAAATAAACCAACATTATCGCCCAACCTTTCTGTTTTAGAACAAATAGAAAAATCGGGAATGAAACGGTTATTAGTAATTGGTGTTGGTTGCCAAATTCAAGCCCTGAGAGCCGTAGAAAAAGAACTAGGCTTAGAAAAATTGTATGTGTTGGGTACGCCTTGTGTAGATAACGTTACCCGCGCCGGACTGCAAAAATTCTTAGAAACCACCAGTCGCTCACCTGACACAGTGGTGCATTATGAATTTATGCAAGATTTCCGAGTTCACTTCAAACATGAGGATGGTTCTAGCGAAACCGTACCATTCTTTGGTTTGAAGACGAACAAACTCAAAGATGTTTTTGCACCGTCCTGTATGACTTGCTTTGATTATGTTAATTCCCTAGCTGATTTAGTTGTAGGTTATATGGGCGCACCCTTCGGCTGGCAGTGGATTGTAGTTAGAAATGATACAGGGAAAGAAATGTTGGACTTGGTGCAAGACCAATTAGACACTCAGCCGGTGATGTCTCAGGGGAACAGGAAAGAGGCTGTACAACAGAGTATTCCTGCTTACGATAAAGGCGTGACTCTGCCGATGTGGGCGGCGAAACTCATGGGTGTGGTGATTGAAAAGATTGGTCCGAAGGGTTTGGAGTATGCGCGGTTTTCTATTGATTCGCATTTTACGAGGAATTATTTGTATGTGAAGCGTAATTATCCGGAGAAGTTGGCGGCTCATGTGCCGGAGTTTGCTAAGAGGATTGTGGGGGGGTATAAGTTACCGGATTGATGGCTCACGCAAAGGCGCAAAGGCGCTAAGAAAGAAAGATGAATGAGAATGAGATTGCAAAGGTGATTGTGGATGCTGCTTACAAGATTCATGTGAGTTTGGGTCCTGGGTTGTTGGAATCTGCTTATGAGGGAGTTCTTGCTTATGAGTTAGAAAAGCGGGGGTTGAAAGTAACAAGGCAGCAGGCTATTCCTGTTGTTTATGAAGGTGTACATTTAGAGTTAGGTTTTCGTGCAGACCTCATTATTGAAGATAAGGTGATTATCGAACTCAAATCAGTAGAATCAGTTCATCCAGTACACAAAAAACAACTACTGACATATCTTACCCTTGCTGACAAACGTCTTGGTCTACTCATCAACTTCGGAGCCTTCCTGATTAAAGATGGAATTTCCCGCGTCGTGAATAAGTTATAAAAATTGCACGTCAAAGACGCAAAGAACCCCTTTGCACTCTTTCTTTGCGCCTTTGCGCCTTTGCGTGAAACCTTCTTATCCCATCCCCACAGCATCCATTGCCGCTTCTAATGCGATCGCAATATGAGTCCAATGAGTCCCCCCCTGACAATAAACCACATAAGGCTCTCTTAAAGGTCCATCCGCCGAAAACTCCAAAGTACTCCCTTCAATAAACGTCCCCCCAGCCATCACCACCTGACTCTCATACCCCGGTATCTCATCGGGAATAGGTTCCAGATAAGAACCCACTGGTGAATGTTGCTGTATCGCCTTACAGAAAGCAATTAACTTGGCAGCAGAACCTAATTTAATCGCCTGAATTACATCCCCACGAGGCGCAAGGGGTGCGGGATTTACGGGATAACCCAATTTATCGAATACATAACCAGTTAAATGAGTCCCCTTCATCGCCTCCCCTACCATCTGGGGAGCTAAAAATAAGCCTTGGAAGAGTAGACGATTTTGGTCAAAGGTCGCCCCACCATAACTACCAATCCCAGGCGCAGTTAAACGACAAGCGGCGGCTTCTACTAAGTCAGCCCGACCAGCAACATAACCGCCTGCGGTGACAATCGTTCCCCCAGGATTTTTAATTAATGACCCCGCCATTAAATCCACACCCACATCTGTAGGTTCTCTGGTTTCAATGAATTCGCCGTAACAGTTATCGACAAAACAGACGGTGTTGGGGTTTTGCTGTTTAACTAAATGAACGATTTTTTCTATATCCGCTATTGATAAACTCGGCCGCCAGGAATAACCACAAGAGCGTTGAATTAATACTAAACGTGTATGATCAGCCACGCTATGACTTAAAGTTTCCCAATCTATAGTTCCTTGGGCGGTTAGCTCCAATTGGCGGTAATTTATGCCAAACTCAATAAGGGAGCCTTGGCCTTTACCCCGTAAACCAATGACTTCTTCGAGCGTATCGTAGGGAGAACCGACCACTGCTAACATTTCATCTCCAGGACGGAGAACACCAAATAAGCCGCAAGCGATCGCATGAGTTCCAGAAACGAACTGCACCCGCACGGCCGCAGCTTCCGCGCCCATAACTTCGGCGAAAACTTTATCTAAAGTTTTGCGTCCTAGATCATCATGACCATAACCACTAACACCAGCAAAATGGTGTGCGCCTACACGGTGATTACGAAAGGCATTGAGGACACGTTTGAGATTATGCTTGACCTGAGCATCAATTCCAGAAAAAATCTCTATTAGTGCCTGTTCTGCTTGCCGCAGATGTTCTAAGCTGTTCATTAGTTCCTCTTTTAGAAAAAATTATAGATATGCGGATTTTCAAACCCCGCAGATTAGGTTAGACAATTTCACATCGGGTTATTGCATGACAATTGCTACTTCCTCAAAACTTCAAATTAACTGGGTAAATACCCTGTTTTTCCTAGCCCTGCACATCGGCGCTTTGTTCGCTTTTCTTCCCGGTAATTTTAGCTGGAATGCCGTTGGTGTGGCTTTATTGCTTTACTGGATCAGCGGTGGATTAGGGATTACCCTGGGATTTCACCGTCTGGTAACTCACCGCAGTTTTCAAACGCCCAAATGGCTGGAATATTTCTTGGTCTTTTGCGGGACTTTGGCCTGTCAAGGTGGACCAATTGAGTGGATCGGGACACATCGCATTCATCACGTACATTCTGATACTGACCCAGATCCCCACGATTCCAATAAAGGCTTCTGGTGGAGTCATATGGGTTGGTTAATTTATCACTCTCCCTCTCATGCTGATGTTCCTCGTTTTACCAAGGATCTTGCCGAAGACCCAGTTTATCAGTTTTTACAAAAATATTTCATTTTGGTTCAGGTAGCACTGGGTTTATTACTCATGTATCTGGGTGGCTGGTCTTTCGTGGTTTGGGGAATATTTGTTCGGATTGTGTGGGTTTACCATTGCACCTGGCTGGTGAACAGCGCTACCCACAAATTTGGTTATCGCACCTATGATTCAGGCGATCGCTCTACAAACTGCTGGTGGGTAGCCGTGCTAGTATTCGGCGAAGGCTGGCATAATAATCACCATGCTTTTCAATACTCAGCTCGTCACGGGCTGGAATGGTGGGAAATCGATTTAACTTGGATGACAGTTCAATTGCTGCAATTACTTGGTCTGGCGACTAATGTCAAGTTGGCAGAGAAAAAGCAGTAATTTCCAGGTTATTGGTTAATAGTGGATAAATTACAGAATTTATTCACTATTGGCTAAAAAGTAATTTCTACGAGCAACTAATAACCATTCACTATCTCGGAAAATTACTGACCCCAGCTATTTAATAGTGCGCTTGTGTAGCTGAGGTTGTTATAATCTGAGACGCTAATGTTAAGAAACTTTGCGCCTAGCCACTTTTTTGGTGACTAGGCGGTACAGCATACTGTTTTCCAGGTGTTCATGACTACATCAATAATCAACAGCCAGAAACTAGGTGAAGACCTTGGCGAACCCAACTTAAAGCTCAAAGATATTATCAAAACTTTGCCACGAGAATGTTTTGAAAAAAACAGTCGCAAAGCTTGGACACAAGCCATGCTCAGTGTCTTGATGGTCGGCTTGGGTTACTGTTTTCTGGCTATCAGTCCGTGGTTTCTCTTACCTGTAGCTTGGTTTTTTACAGGTACTGCTTTAACAGGTTTTTTTGTTATTGGCCATGATTGTGGTCACAGGTCTTTTGCCAAACGTCGTTGGGTAAATGATTTAGTGGGACACATCTTCATGGCTCCCTTAATTTATCCCTTCCACAGTTGGCGGATTAAGCATAATTATCACCACGCTCATACCAATAAGTTGGATGAGGATAATGCTTGGCATCCCATCAGAACCCACGTGTTTGCCAATTGGACACCTTTTAGGCAGTCAGCTTTTGAAGGCTTCATGCGTAAGCGTCTGTGGTGGGTAGGTTCCATTGGACACTGGGCATTAGTACACTTTGATGCCCGGAACTTCAAAACCAAAGACCAATCGAGTGTAAAGCTTTCTGTGGCTGTAGTCGTGATCTTTGCTGCGATCGCCTTCCCTATCCTAATTGCTACAACAGGTATTTGGGGATTTGTCAAGTTTTGGTTATTACCCTGGATGGTTTACCATTTTTGGATGAGTACCTTCACCATCGTTCACCACACTGCCGCAGATGTTCCTTTTAACACAGCCAGTAAGTGGAATGAGGCTTTAGCACAGCTATCAGGTACTATTCATTGTGATTATCCCCGTTGGGTAGAAATTCTCTGCCACGATATCAATGTTCACGTTCCTCACCACCTTTCTACTGCTATTCCTTCCTATAATTTGCGGTTAGCTTACAGCAGCATCAAGGAAAATTGGCAGCCTTATCTACATGATGAATGTGAGTTCTCTTGGTCTTTAATGAAGCAAATTACAGACCAATGTCAACTGTACAAAACTGATATTGGCTATGAGACTTTTGACGAATATTACGCAGGAAAATAAATAGCAACCAACTTGTATTATTGTTGTTGCAATAGTTTTTAGTATCCTGTAAATTGAATAGATTCTGGTAATTCTTGATCTACTTAAATTCTTAGGTGAATTACCAGAGATTATCTGCTTGAGTATTAGCCAAAGCTGATACTAGAGATATGTCAATAAAACCCGATTTATATTTCACCAAAGAATCAAGTGCAATCAAATACCATCGCTTTTAATAATCCTGATGACTGTGAACCGTCTGAAGAAATAAGTAAACTTCCCTTTACTCTTCAGGATTTGAAAGCAGCAATACCTGCTGAATGCTTTCAGCCAAATGTGACAAAATCCCTATTTTATTTCTTTCGTGACATCTTGATTATTGGACTGCTTTATGCAGTGGCTAATTACCTAGATTCTTGGTATTTTTGGCCGGTTTTCTGGGTCATGCAAGGAACAATGTTTTGGGCTTTGTTTGTAGTTGGACATGACTGTGGACACCAATCTTTTTCCAAGCATAAATGGCTGAATGATTTGATTGGACATTTATCTCACACACCGATATTGGTTCCTTATCACGGTTGGAGAATTAGCCACAGAACTCACCACAAAAATACTGGCAATATCGATAATGATGAAAGCTGGTATCCTGTCTCAGAATCGCAATATAAGGAAATGGAATTAGTCCAAAAGTTAGGACGATATTATGTCTTTCTTTTGGCTTATCCGGTGTATTTATTCAAGCGTTCTCCAGGGAAAGAAGGTTCTCACTTTTCACCCAGTAGCCCACTTTTTAAGCCTTCCGAAAAATGGGATATTATCACTAGCACTACACTTTGGATTGGTATGGTGGCTTTACTAGGCTTATTTACCTTTCAGTGGGGTTGGATGTGGTTACTAAAATACTACGCGATGCCTTACATTGTGTTTGTAATTTGGTTAGATTTGGTGACATTTTTGCATCATACAGAGCCGGATATTCCTTGGTATCGTGGAGAAGATTGGACTTTCTTGAAAGGTGCTATTTCTAGTATTGATCGGGACTACGGTTTTATCAATCATATCCATCATGATATCGGTACTCATGTTGCTCATCATATCTTCCTGAATATGCCTCACTACAATTTGCTGAAGGCGACTGAGGCGATTAAACCGATTATGGGTGAATATTTCCACAAGTCTGAGGAACCTATTTGGAAGTCTGTATGGCGTTCTGCTCTTAGCTGTCATTTTGTCCCAGATACAGGTAGTAAGGTTTACTACACATCTAATCATAAAAGCTAGGCGAGGATGATTCTTCGCTATATACACAAAGTCCGCCGGCGCGGACTTTTTTTATCTGGCTACGCCTCGCTTACGCTAACACGCAAAGGCGCACCAGGCGCAAAGAAGAGAGGTGAGGAGAATTAAGACAAGTTTATTAATTGAATATTAAGGTTTTGATTAATGTCTATTATTCTGTAAAAATTGATTCTGGTAGTTTTTATCTACTGTGGTTTTTATTACTAGAATCTGTCTGGTTCGTCAAAGCTGACACGAGAGATATGCGACAAAAGTCTGATTTTATCCCACAAATGTATCCAGTGCAATCAAATAGATGACACAAACACAACCAAAACTAACTTTTACCAAAAACTACGGTTTTAGAAAGGAACTAAATAAGCGAGTTGATGCTTATTTTGAGTCGCAGAATATCTCTACCAGAGATAATGCGGCGATGTACATGAAGACAACAGTTATTTTGTCATGGGTCGTCGCTACTTGGACTTTTACGCTCTTTGGTCCGCCTGAAATATGGCTCAAAGTAATTGGCTGTATTGCTTTAGGATTCGGTATTGCTGGTATTGGTTTTAGTGTGGGACATGATGCAAATCATGGTGGTTATTCTCGCCACAAAATGGTCAATAATATCTTTGGTTACACCTTTGATATCATTGGTTTATCTAGTTTTTTGTGGAAATTTAGACATAATTTCCTGCACCACAAATACACCAATATATTAGGGCATGATGTAGAAATACATGGTGATGGTTTAGTGCGGATGACTCCTTATATGGAGCATAAATGGTATCATACATTTCAACATTTATTCATTTGGTTCATATATCCAATCATCCCCCTGTATTGGTCTTTTGCTGATGTTTATTTAGTTATGTTTAAGCGTAAATATCATACTTACGATATTCCTACACTTAAACCACTAGATTTGCTGGTTTTCTTAAGTGGAAAATTGATTTGGCTGGGACTGTTCTTAGGAATACCAATTGCTGTCGGATATTCGCCTATTCAAGCGGTTGTAGGATTCGTGATTACTTACATGACCTATGGCTTAATGATTTGTGTAATTTTCATGCTGGCTCATGTTTTGGAAGCAGCAGAGTTTATTGAACCCAATTCAGATTTACAGCAAATTAATGATGAATGGGCAATATTTCAAATCAAAACAACTGTAGATTTTGCTCCCAAAAATCAGTTTTTAAATTGGTATCTGGGTGGTCTTAATTATCAAGTTGTGCATCATTTATTCCCAAATATTTGTCACATTCATTATCCCCAAATAGCTAAAATATTAGCTGATGTCTGCGAAGATTTTGAAGTCAAATACAATGTTTGTGAAACTTTTCCTGAAGCCTTAGCTTCTAATTATCGTTGGCTAAAACTCATGGGAAGCGCACCCAATCCAGAGTCAGAGATTTGCAAATAAAAACATAATTTGTAGTGGCGTGGTCAGCTTAAAATGTTGCAAAAAATTGTAGGTTGGGTTGACGTAAGGAAACCCAACATCATTGTTCGCGTTGGGTTGCGCTGCGCTTAACCCAACCTACATCTAATGCACTATTTTAAGCGTGTCAGTCCAGTAGGGTGGGTTACAGACTACCGTCCTTAGAGGGTGTTTGAAAAGTGTCCGGCTGTGATTTTAGGCACTTAATGATCCCCCCTAGCCCTGCTTGAAAAGGGGGGAATTAGAATCAAAGTCCCCCTTTTTAAGGGGGATTTAGGGGGATCTAAAATGTTTTGCTACCGACAATAAGACTTTTAAAACATCCTCTAACCCACCCTACTGGCTTGGTTTCTACTCAGCACTCAGCACTTTGCTATAACTTCTAGAACCGTCCATTCCCTTGGACAATGTGCTTCGCAGTGGTTAAGGTTTCTAAACTAATAAATCCTCGGCGGTGTCCTTTTTGATTAGACATACCGAGAAATACTGAATCTCCCCTGGAAGGGTTGCGAGAAAACCGGGGGGAAGTGTTGATGTAGGTAGAGGCGCTATTTACTCCTAAAGCAAACTGGCGACTTTCTTGATAGGATTCTGTAACTATACAGTCAGCATGACCGCTACTGTATTGATTAATCCACGAGATCGCATCTTCTAAACTATCTACCAGTTTAAAGGCTACTGTCTTGGTTAAATAAGAATTTCCCCATTCTTCTGACTTCACTAGCTGCAAATGCGGAAAAGCTTCTACTAGTTCTTCATCTGCTTTGATTTCAAAACCTTTTTCTGTCAAGCTGTTCCACAGAACGGCTAAAGATGATGGTAAGGCTTGACGGTGAATTAATACTTTTTCAATGGCGTTTACTTGGTCTGGTTCGCTCTCATGGCTATCCATAATCATCCAGCGAATCATGTCTAAACTGCTATTGAGTGACCAGTAAAGATAGCAGTTACCCATTGCTGATTTTAACACTGGGCAAGTTGATTGTCTCATTACCTGCTGGACTAAGCTAGAACGTCCATAAGGCAGTACTAAATTCACATATTTGTCTTGGGTGACTAAATCCCGGATGGAAGCACCGTGTTCGGCTTTAATTAGTTCTAAACAGCCTGGCGGTAAACCAACTTCTTCCAGGGCGTTTTGCAGCACATTGGCGATCGCCTCATTGGAATGACTCGCTTCTGTACTACCCTTAAGTATAATACTATTGCCAGTCTTAATACATAAACCAGCTGCGATCGCACCTAAATCTGGAAAAGCCTCATACACAAATGCAATTACTCCCAAAGGCATTAACTGGGTGTAACTCTGAGAATCTTCTAATTGATAGTCAGCGTTCCTGACTCGCCTTAAAGGGTCAGAGATTTCCCCCAACCTCTGAAGCACTTCTACTGCTGCTTCTAGCCTCGTGGGGGTTAGCTTCAGCCAATCCAAAATTAACTCTGGCACAGCCATTTCTTTGCTGGCTTCTAAATCCAAAGTATTGGCTTCTAAAATGTCATCAAAGGAATTTTCCAGCGCTTGCGCCATTGCCAACACAGCCCTACTGCGGTCTACTCCCTTGGTAAACCCCAAATTAAGGGAGGCTTGATAAGCGCGTTTAGCACTATTAATTGGTTCGGGGAAATCATCCAAAACTTCAACGGTCATTGAATTAACGTCTGTAAGTAAGCCAGACCATCAGTGCTGGCAGAATAGCCAACAGCACCGCCACTATTGCCCAGGCAATAATGCTAGAACCATTTGCCAATCGCAGTGCTAACGGCAACCATATAATCACTAGCACGAATATAATGCCTAGCGCTATAGGTAGATAACTTTCTCCTAACCGAGTCGGCACAATTCGCCAACTTTTTCCCATCCAATGCCAAGCTCGTTTGTAGGGATAGGTAGTTGAAAGCTGTTCTAGGACATGACCATTATCTTCTATTACAAAGATTTGTTGACAGCGATCGCAACCAAATGCTTCTGTGAGTGTAATCGGAATTAATTGTCCTTTGCGACGGCAGGGACAGGGATATTCCGTACTAAAAGTAATTTTTTCGGGTTTTTGAGATGGCACAAGCGTTCTAAGAACTTGAGCGTGTTTTTCATGTTTTACGAGAATACCGTTCCACAATATCTTGGGGTTTGGTTTCCCACGACGAATAGCAAAATTATGCTAAATCGTGCTTTCCCTGATCATACAGCCAGACTTAATCCAGTCTAGTACACCCACATAACGCAGGTTAGCTACACCCCAAAAAATTGTAGTCAGTTTAAACACTCCCAAGAGAGATGTTAATCTAGACATAAAATTTTTAAAAGCGGGTAACGCGATTCGAACGCGCGACATTCACCTTGGCAAGGTGACGCTCTACCACTGAGCTATACCCGCAGTTCCCATGTAAATTCTATAGTCTCAGATATCTTTTGATTTGTCAACCCCTAAATTTAAATTTCTGACTCTTTTTTGATTTCTCCCCTCTACTTGGTAAGCTACCGTGTACACACAAATGATTAAATGATTTCTAATCCTTGTTTGTAGGGTGTGTTGTCGTGTAGCGCAACGCACCATCTTCAATTTTCGGTGCGTTAGGACTAGCGTCCATAACGCACCCTACTGGATTGACAAGCCAATGTGGGCAAGATTTTTCGACTTGTGTGTACACCGTAGACTTGGTAATAACAGGGGTTAGGGGTGAGGTTGGTGCATTTGATTAAATCCCCATTCCTCAGCACATCTTGCACCAGACTCAGCCGACTTCTTCTGACTCTGCGGCTAAATTGCCGATGTTCTTCTCAGAAAAAGATGCTGGTAAAGACTGACCATTTCGGGGATATGAGTCTGTGAGATTAGACCGCAATTGCCGCATCAGACTAGCCATTTCTAGGGCGTTCATGGCATAATCCCAGCCATGATTACCTTTAATCCCGGCTCGTTCTAAGGCTTGCTGCATGGTATCCACGGTCAAAATGCCAAAAATTACCGGCACACCCGTTTGAAAGCTAGCGGCGGCGATACCCTTAGATACTTCAGCCGAGACATAATCAAAATGAGGCGTTTGTCCCCGAATCACTGCACCCAAACAAATTACCGCATCATAACGATGGGAAAGTGCAAGTTGGCGGGCGACCAGAGGTACTTCAAAACTTCCCGGAACCCAAACATAGTCCACCTGACTACCGTGGGGGTCTGGATCTACACCGTGGCGTTTCAAGCAATCTTGACAACCCTCTAGCAGCTTCCCGGTAACGAGGTCGTTGAATCGACCCACAACCACTGCTAAATGCAACGGTTCCGTTTGAGCAAAAGTTCCCTCAAAAACTGCCATAACTGCCTCTTAATCAACTATACTCTGACCAATATACATTTCTTCTTTAAATGCAGAAGAGCAGAAGAGTACAATTAATAGAACCAGAAAATCGAAACATCCTGTTCTTAGCTCTTCTGCTCCTGTAGTTGCTATGCTATTTTTGGCAAATAGAGATTAGCGATCGCTTAAACCACGAAAAAGTTTAATACACCCACTAAAAGCACCAAAGCAATCCAGACTCCAGAACCAAGCCAAAGGAGTTTTTTCGATTCCACCCAATTTTGCGGGGTAGCATAGGCAACAGGAACGCCAACTACCAAAACAAAAGATGTGAGAACTAAAGATATCAAAGCGAATTGAAATATTATGGTCATTTTTCCTTCTCTCAAACTAGCCAAATACTAAATCTAGAATATCGTAAAGGGCGACACGAAAGGTTTTGCCTTATTTGTTAACCTAGCAGAAATTGCGTCACTATAGTTATCAGTTAGTTCTAAATAGATCCAGTTGTCTGTACAGATGACCATTGACTATTGACCAAACAAGTGCTGAATACTTTCTTTCAACTTAAGTTTTCTGAATTCTTCTCTCTACTCAGAACTTTCCCCACTCAGCACTCAGCACTCAGAACTTTCCCCACTCAGCACCCAGCACTCAGCACTACTAAAAGCTATGGACTTAATTCTTTGCCATACAACCGCAGATTTTGACGCATTAGGAGCCGCAGTTGGGCTGACGTGTTTATTGCCAGGGAGTAAGATTGTCCTGAGTGGAGGCGCACATCCACCTGTAAAAGATTTTTTGGCACTACATCGCGATGAGTATCCCCTGATTGAAAGACGTGCAGTAATTCCCGACAATATTCGTTCTTTGAGAGTTGTGGATACGCAACAGCGCGATCGCCTGGGCAAAGCTGCTGAATGGTTAGATTTACCGAACATAGAAATCATAGTTTATGACCACCATATCAGTCAACAGCTAAATATTCCCGCCACAGCATCCCATATTGAACCAGTGGGAGCCTGTACAACTTTAATGGTGGAACAATTGCAACAACAGCAAATTCCCCTGACTTTATCTCAAGCCACAGTTATGGCTTTGGGTATTCATGTGGATACAGGCTCCTTAACCTTTGACAGTGCCACACCCAGAGATGCTTTAGCTTTAGCTTGGTTAATGCAACAAGGAGTGAGTTCATCAGTAATTTCCACTTATCTTGACCCTGGTTTATCGCCGCAATTACAGCAGCTATTAACTGAAGCCTTAGAAAACTTAGAATATTTTTCTTTACGTGGATATACTATTGGTTGGGTAACACTAAAAACAGAAGAATTTGTGCCAGGGTTATCAAGTTTAGCTTCGCAACTGGTGGAATTAACCGAAATTGATGCTTTACTATTGGCAAACGAATATAACCACAAAGAAAATGAATCGCGTTTAACCATCATTGGCAGAAGCCAAATTCCCGGTGTCAATCTCAACCTCTTATTTCAAATATTCGGTGGTGGTGGACATTCTCAAGCCGCATCATTGAGTTTACGCCAAGTCAATCCACAGGAAATATTACAACAACTCCTAGACGGCATCAAAGCCTCAATTCCTCATCCGCCCACAGCCAGAGACTTGATGTCCTCCCCAGTCCGCACCATTCGCCCCGAAACCACAATTTCCCAAGCCCAAAACATCTTATTACGCTATGGACACTCTGGTTTATCTGTAGTCGATACCGAAGGAAAACTAGTAGGAATTATTTCCAGACGAGATATAGATATTGCCCTACACCACGGATTTAGTCATGCGCCAGTCAAAGGCTACATGGCTAATAAAGTCAAAACAATTACACCAGATACCATCCTGCCACAAATTGAATCCCTGATGGTAACTTATGATATTGGACGCTTACCAGTATTAGAAAACGGGCAATTAATGGGAATTGTTACTCGCACTGATGTCTTGCGGCAATTACATCAAGCCGATGAAGATATGGGAAGATGGGATGATGGAGAGCAAAAAGTCAAAATTACCCTGAATACAGAGTTACAAAATCGCCTTGCGCCGCAACTATGGCAATTACTCACCGTAGCATCCCAAGAAGCGGAAAAACGGGGTTGGCATCTTTACTTAGTCGGGGGTGCGGTGCGAGATTTGCTGTTAGCTGAATCAGCCGCCGGGACATTAATGATTACAGATATTGACCTTGTAGTTGATGGCTTTCACCAAGCAGCAGATGTGGGTGCTGGGGTAGAACTAGCAAAAGCACTGCAAGAAATTTATGCAGGGGCGCGGTTAGAAATTCATGGGGCTTTTCAAACTGCGGCTTTATTGTGGCACAAAGACCCAGAATTAGATTCTTTATGGATGGATATTGCTACCGCTAGAACAGAATTTTATCCTTATCCAGCCGCAAACCCGGAAGTTGAAGCTAGTTCCATTCGACAAGACTTATATCGTCGTGATTTCAGCGTTAACGCCCTCGCCTTGCGCCTTACCTCCCCTCGTCCTGGGGAATTACTCGATTTCTTCGGCGGTTTACTAGATTTACAAGCCAAGCAAATTCGGGTTTTACACCCCAATAGTTTTATTGAAGACCCGACTCGCATTTATCGAGGTGTGCGCTTTGCTGTGCGCTTTGGCTTTGAGTTGGAATCGCAAACCGAAGAGTTTATCCACTATGCCATTAATAGTGGCGTTTACGATCGCACTGCCCAAACAAATATTAAAACCCCAGCCTTACAAACTCGACTCAAAGCCGAATTAAAATATATTCTTCAAGCCCCCTATTGGAAATCAGCGTTAGAACTACTGAATAAATTAGGCGCGTTGCAGTGTATTCATCCCACCCTGAAGCTAGATGAATCGCTTTTGCAGCAATTGCGATTATTAGAACGCTGTTTACGACGTTTTGATTCTGAACAAACCCTCACTAATTGGGAAATGCGCCTAGAAGCATTAATTGCCCACTTAGAACCGCCGTATCGGGAGAAAGTAGCCAAAAATCTGCATTTACCAGAGGATGGTATTAAACGCTTGGAAAATTTGACTAAAGCCCAAATTCAGGTACAGGAATTATTACCAACTTGTCAGCGTCCTAGTGCCATAGTGCAGGTGCTACGACAGTATGATTTACCCATGCTGATTTTAATTGCTTTGCCCAGTCCGCGCATCCTCAGACGGCAGATATGGCATTATTTAACAGTGTTGGCAAATGTGGAGCCGATACTCAATGGTAATGATTTGAAGCAATTAGGCTACAAACCAGGGAAACAATATCGCCAAATATTAGATGATTTACTCGTCGCTACTTTAGATGGAGTGATTAAAAATAGACAAGAAGCTGAAGAATTTTTAGCCCAGCATTATCCTCAATAAAGTGTCTTGCACAGAGATAAGTTTTATGCAAATCCAAACACAAAAACGCCAGTACACTCCAGAAGAATATTTACAACTAGAAGAGACATCAGAATATAAAAATCATTTCTGTCTCGCCACAACCATTCTAGACATTTGAAAAGTAGAATTATTTGCCGTAGATGCAGTTCGGTTTCCAAGGGAGGTTCATCACTATATAAATCACCAGGGGGAAATATAACATCTTTAGAGATGCCTGCTTGGGGAGCTAATTCTTGAGCAATGGTCATAGAATAAGTATGGCATCAAGTAATTATTCAGTCGAATTTAGCATTTTTATGCTATGCGATTACCTGCGGTACACTACGTGAACGCCTGTAAGCTGTGTACAGATATGCTACTTGATAACCTCTTCGCCTGCGGTAATTGAGTAATTCCTGATTGGTTTAAATTTATCGCTCCCCAGCAGAAGCCGCAAAGCAGGCAGGCAAGTTATAATTCTCTTGCGGAGCAACGTAACAAAAATTTATGAGTAACCCCCTTGTACAAGCCTTTTTCGTAGGCAGAGCAGTAGCCGAAGTAATTAATGAGCGTCTAGAAGTCGCTGTAACCGACGCTTTGAGCGATTTGGGCAAATTTGATGCCGAAGCTAGAGAACAAATGCGCCAGTTCACAGAAGAGGTACTAGAACGGGCAAATCGGGCAGCAGAGGCTGCTAATGCTGGTCAAAGCACCCCCGGCGGTGGCTATTCTAGTTCTGAGCCTGTGGATTTACAAGCAACAATTGATGAACTCAGAGCCGAAATCGCACTCTTACGCAATGAATTGCAACGTTATCGCAGCAGTTCTGTATAAATTTGGCCATTGATCATTAATCATTGCTTATTAGTCATGATTACATGACATTTGCTGGTAAATAGTTCAAAAATCAGAGTGTATTTTCATCCAAGGGATTTGGTTAACAACCAACGGTAAACAAAAAATATGGAAACAGGTTATTCAGAGAAGGCATACCGTTGGAATCGGGAAAACTACTCTAGCAGACGGCGCTTTGTGGACATTTGGTCTTTTGTCTTAACCTTAATGTTCAAGCTTTGGCGTTACAACAAATCTTGGAGTTATGCTGGCGGTGTCACTGAGGCTAAACAAGTTGCCAGACGCAAAGCCCAAGCGGTCTGGATTCGTAATACCCTGTTGGACTTAGGTCCAACTTTTATTAAAGTCGGGCAGTTATTTTCTACCCGTGCTGATATATTTCCTGGAGAATATGTCGAAGAATTGGCAAAATTACAGGATAAAGTGCCAGCTTTTAGCTATGAGCAAGTAGAAACCAGTATTGAGGAGGAATTAGGCAAGAAAATTCCGGAATTATTCCAGAATTTTGAACCTATTCCCCTGGCGGCTGCTAGTTTAGGGCAAGTACACAAAGCTGTGTTACACACCGGGGAATCAGTTGTTGTGAAAATACAACGTCCTGGACTGAAGCAGTTATTTGAAATCGATTTACAGATTCTCAAGGGGATCACCCGCTATTTTCAAAATCACCCGAAATGGGGACGGGGGCGCGATTGGCTAGGAATTTACGACGAATGTTGTCGCATTCTTTGGGAAGAAATTGATTATCTCAATGAAGGTCGCAAT
The DNA here is from genome assembly GCF_963920885.1 of Anabaena sp. CCY 0017. Taxonomy (NCBI): domain Bacteria; kingdom Bacillati; phylum Cyanobacteriota; class Cyanophyceae; order Nostocales; family Nostocaceae; genus Anabaena; species Anabaena sp. CCY 0017. The sequence goes on from NZ_CAWUDG010000008.1 coordinate 29,975, forward strand.
GCTGATACTTTTCGTCGGAATTTTCGCGGCTATGAATGGGTAAAAGTCCCTAGAGTTTACTGGCGTTATGCTTCACCCAAAATATTGACTTTAGAATACCTCCCCGGAATTAAAATTAGCCAATATGAAGCTTTAGAAGCTGCAGGTTTAGATCGGAAGGTGTTAGCACGTCAAGGCGCGCAAGCTTATTTGTTGCAGTTGCTGAATAACGGCTTTTTCCATGCCGATCCTCACCCAGGCAATATTGCTGTGAGTCCTAATGGTGACTTAATTTTCTACGACTTCGGCATGATGGGGCAAATTCAGTCTAATGTGCGTGAAGGGTTGATGGAAACGCTGTTTGGCATTGCTCAAAAAGATGGCGATCGCGTTGTCCAGTCTCTGATCGATTTAGGTGCGATCGCCCCGACAGATGATATGGGCCCTGTGCGGCGTTCTGTTCAGTATATGCTGGACAATTTCATGGATCAGCCCTTTGAAAATCAGTCTGTGGCCGCAATCAGTGATGATTTGTATGAATTAGCTTATAATCAGCCATTTAGATTTCCCGCAACCTTCACTTTTGTGATGCGAGCTTTTTCTACTCTTGAGGGGGTAGGCAAAGGCTTAGATCCAGAATTTAACTTTATGGAAGTTGCCCAACCTTATGCAATGCAACTAATAACAAATATGAATGGTCCTGATAATAATAGCTTTATCAATGAGTTAAGTCGCCAAGCCGTTCAAGTCAGTACAACTGCATTCGGTTTGCCTCGGAGATTAGAGGATACATTAGAGAAATTAGAACGCGGTGATATGCGTGTGCGTGTCCGTTCAATAGAAACGGAGCGTCTGCTACGAAGGCAGAGTAACATTCAATTAGGCACAACTTATGCTTTAATTATCAGTGGATTTACTCTTTCCGCTACAATTTTATTAGTTAATCGTTATGTATGGCTGGCCGTGCTAGCTGGTTTAATTGCCGCAGCATTATCAATCATCCTAATTCGCTTGCTATCACGCCTCGACCGTTATGACCGCACGTATTAATTGTTCTCAAAAATTATGAAACTTAACTTCACGGGTTCTAGCGATCCGGGACTTATTCGTTCTAGCAACCAGGATGCTTACTATATCGATCCTGAAGGACGATTTTTTATTGTTGCTGATGGTATGGGTGGTCATGCAGGGGGTGAACAAGCAAGTCGCATCGCCACGCAGGAAATTCAAGCTTTTTTGGTGTCCCACTGGGATAGTGCTGAAACTACTCCCAAATTGCTCGAAAAAGCCCTATGGCAAGCAAATCAAGCCATTATCCAGGATCAGAAACAGCATCCCGAACGTGCCGATATGGGTACGACCATCGTCGCCGTGATTTTTCGCTCTACAGATGCGCCTTGGTGCGCTCACGTTGGTGATTCCAGGTTATATCGGTTTCGGGACTCGAAACTACAACAGGTTACGGAAGACCACACGTGGGTGGCTAGGGCGATCAAACTAGGTGATATTACTGAAGAAGAAGCTCGAAATCACCCCTACCGCCATATATTATCCCGGTGTTTGGGTAGGGAAGACTTGCATCAAGTTGATGTGCAGAAGCTAGATTTTCAATTAGGCGATCGCCTGTTGCTATGCAGTGATGGTCTGACCGAAGAACTGAACAATCAGAATATTGCTGACCACCTCCGCAACTCTCCCATATTGAAGGAAGCTTCTCTCGCTCTAATTGAAGCCGCCAAAGCGCAAGGTGGACACGATAACATCACAATTGTGATGGTTTCACGAGAAGAAAGTGCTGAGTGCTGAGTGGGGAGAGTGCTGAGTGGGTAGGGGCGGGTTTAAGCAGTCAGTCAGTCTGTAGTTCGTCAACATTCTTAGTAAACCCGCCCGTACAGGAGTGCTGACTGCTGTAAAGCCCTGCGGGCATGGCTGCGCTTAAAGCGCTAGCGGGGCGTTGAGCAGCGTGCTGAGTGGGTAGGGGCGGGTTGAAGCAGTCAGTCTGTGGTTTGTCAACATCCTTAGTAAATCCGCCCGTACAGGAGTGCTGCCTGTAAGAATATTTTAATAATTTTCGATGGGTGGCGACTACAAACGGGGAAATTAAAATCCCAAATTGCCAATAATTCAATTTTTTAGTAGATATACTCAGCTATTTGTTCAGCCTGAGCATTTTTCATATTTACAACTTGATACAAATACTTTAAGCTCCAAATTTACCTATTTGGAGACTAATACTGCACAATATCGTTAATTGACTTTTTGCACATAATCATGTATGTCGCATATAATTTACGCTTAATACCTCTTACTACCCCTCGACCAACAGATCCTCACAAGAGACGTTGAAATGAGTGGCACGTAAATTAGGGTATTCCAATCTACAGTAACCGCCAAGGAGGTTAGGACATGGTTAATTGCTTGAGGTTCTGGAAACAAATGGGTTTCTACTCAGCACTTAGCACTTTAGCCATAACTTACCGATGGTAGACAATAAGTGATTTCTGCCCCTGATTTGCTTTAGTAAACCTAGGTTATACATCAGTTGATTGATCTGCAAAACATCAATACGGGAATCTTACCCATAAGGATGTGGGCAATTCGTCAAACAATTGTTATCTTTCTTAATACAGAGGTACAAATATATAATATGTACTGACCCACTTATTATACTTTTTGCCCTTCTGTAATCAACATCAATGTTACGCGTTGTTTTTCTCGGAGTTTATTATGAGTCAACCCATCGAACTATCTTTGGAACAGCAATTTAGCATTCGCTCCTTTGCTACTCAAGTACAGCACATGAGTAACGACCAAGCTAAAGACTTTTTAGTGAAGCTTTATGAGCAGATGATGGTACGCGAAGCTACCTATCAAGAGTTGCTCAAGCACCAGTGGGGCTTAGATTCCGGTTCCACTATGGCATAGGTTAGTATGTGTGTCGCAGTGGGCGACCTCCTTCTCTTGCTTAGTTCCACGGAGGAAAAGAGCTGGGGATGCTGGGGCGTCAACTCAAATCAACAACTTAATACAGATAATTACATACCTAAAGCTTTACTCAGCAGGATTATAAGCTCTATATAGTTTGACAAATCTACTGTAGTTTTGGGGTGCAATTAGAAATCAGGCTTGACCAAATTTAATTGAAACTTTGCTGAGAGTAAGGTTCTGAGTTCTGAGTATAAAGCAAGTTAGTTGCTTTCAGGCTTTGAGCTATCAACACTGTTTTCACTCTGATGAAAACTGCTTCATCTAATTATTCCACAGCGCTAAACTCATCGATACTTATTATATTTTTTATTAATAACGCTTACAACTAGATATATATCTTTCTTAACAAAGGTTAATATTTTCTAAAAGGTACATTTCATGCTATGGGAGAGGTTCTCAGAATACCCATCTCACGGCGATACTAGCTGGAAGTTCTAAAGGATAAATTTGTGGAAACTGTTTCCAACTTTGCCAAAATTTTGGGCTTAATTTTTTCGTACTCGTTTTTAAGTAAAGTTTTACTCAGATGAGCCGGGGCTGACGAGGCAAAGGTTTGACTCATTGCTATCCACTGTTGCAGTCGTTGGGGCTGGGCTGGGTCAATACTGGCTAGGAGGACGTGAGAACAGCGTTCCGGTGCTTCCCGTGCAAATAATAACAGACGATAGGAAGCTGTCTGTGCCAGTAAGCCAGCGATTTCTTGACCATGACTGGTTTTCATGTCTAGGTAATAAGGCAAACATTTAGCACCATGTTGGCGATTGTAGATCACAGTAATCCAGAGCAACATGGGGTGGGGAGCAGTAATAAACAAAAATTGATTATAAATATTACAGATGAAGCGTTTGATAATTTCTTGCTGCGGTAACATCACCCATAGCGCTGGGAGCATCTCCCCATTGGGCTGGCGGATGGATTTGGGGAAAACAATATCGGCAATTGGTTTATTGGTAGGCCAGGAAGCATCACGAACCAGAGCAAATTCATCGTTTGATAAAGATCCCTGCAAATCGACTTGTGTTTTTGGCTCCGCCTCATCCCTCATGATGTGGACGGTAGCTGCATCATGCTCAGGTGAATTTGCTTGTTGGCGTTCATCCTGTTCGAGTGATTCTATCACCTGGAGGATCTCACCAATGCTTTGAGGGCGATCGCTTGCGGCTTTAGCCAAACAACTCATGACTAAATTTTGGGCAGACTGGGGAATTTGCAACCTGGGAGCAACTTCAGCAAAGGAACGTGGCTCTTTACTTTGATGCGTTTTATACCATGCCCCAAAAGAGTGCGTTGGTGCGACTAGGGGCATTTTGCCTGTAAGCATCTCGAACATCATCACGCCCAGACTATAAATATCGGCGCGATGGTCTAATTTTTTCCCCTCCATTTGTTCGGGAGAGGAATAAGCCATTGTTCCTAAATAGTATTTTGTCTGATCGCTATTTGCTTCTAGTAATTTAGCTATCCCAAAATCTAGCACCTTGACCAATTCGCCAAAACTAGGATCTTGAATCACCAGTATATTGCTGGGTTTGATATCACGATGAATAATGGGGTAGACTGTGCCATCAACCGAGATGCCATCATGAGCGCACTTCAACCCCAAACTAATTTGACGTGCCATACTCAAAAATCGGGTAAAAGTTAAACTTTGTTGGCGGATCACCTGGTTGAGGCTTTTTCCCTGTAAGTATTCCATTACATAGAACGGCGTACCATTTTCGTCTACACCGTAGTCCATGACTCGGACAATGTGGATGGTTTTCTGCCCTAGTAAGGCACAGGTTTTCGCTTCTGTCTCAAAGCGGTCTTGCAACCGCATCTTTTTATTTTGTATGGACAAGGCGAGAAACTTCACAGCTACAGGTACGCCTCCCAACAAAATATCCTTAGCACGATAAACTTTACCCATAGCTCCAGTACCAATTAACTCTTGAAGCTGGTAGCGTTTGCCGACTAAACGACCAATGTTGGGGTCTGACATAGAAAATTCGACTCCAATATTCTATAAATTTGATTAATAGTTGTGATGTTTAATGATATTCCGTACTTTGAGATCGAGTAGTATTAGCTTGCCCAATTTTGGTTAACTAAACATCTCCTGTTGCAAGATACAAGCTAGAGGACGATAATTTCCCAGAAATCAATGGGAAGTCGGTTAGTTTATGTTAACTGACGCTCTAAGCTAGCTTCCATTGTATTGGTTAAGACATAACCAGCCATAACGCCACTGGTGAGATAATATTTATTTTCTGAAATGCGGTGAATGGTTTCAAAGCCACTACGACGTTGGCGATCGCCTAGTACCCAATAACGCTGCACAATAGTATCTACACCAATCCAACCCTCACCTTCAATTTGGCCGAAAAGATTATGTTGCATTAAAAAACTATACTGACGCGCGCCCTTGTCTAACCGTCCCTTATATTGCAAAGAAATTTCCGAGCGATCGCTACCTGGAAATATCAACTTTGTGGCCATAGTGAACCAGTTACCTCGATTCCACGCCACCAAGGTCATACCTTTAACGCTGATTGGCATACCATGACGCTCTAGCCAATTTCCTTCCATGATCCAGCGTCCTGGTTCCAATAAAAAAGTGTGAGCCACCTTGTATGTTCCTTGTCTTGATCAAATCTCCCCCATCCAGCATGACTTAAATACAAATACTATGGCAATATTTTTATGATGCTACCTCTGGATGAATTTCGCCCAGAAGGACTTCACAAGGTGCGCCAGTGGCCGCAGGTAAATTACCAGGAAGCCCCATTTGTCGCCAGTAGGCTAACACAGCAAAGGCGATCGCTTCTTTAAAATCCGCATTCAAGCCAACTTCATCTGTCGTCAAAACTGGTATTGATGGTAACAATAACTGTAATCTTTGTTTTAAATAGAGATTACGACTACCGCCACCGCACAATAACACCTGCTGGGGCATTTGGGGTAAAAAAGTTTGATAACTGTGAGCAATTGTAGCAACCGTGAGTTCTGTGAGTGTGGCCAGTAGGTCAGGCGGATTGAGTTGGTACGGTTCGGCATCTTTTAAACACTCATGCAGGTAAGCCACACCGAACAACTCACGACCTGTAGATTTAGGCGGGTGTAGATGAAAGTAATCTTGCTTCAGCCATTGTTCTACTAATGAATTGCAAGGAATACCAGTGGCTGCCCAGTTACCGTTTTCATCATAAGACTTAGCACCATCAGTTAAATGCTGTACTGCCAAATCCAATAAACTATTTCCGGGGCCAGTATCCCAACCGCGAATTTTTGACAGCCAGTCACCACCACGAGGCGGAATGTAAGCAACATTGCCAATTCCACCAATATTTTGAATGCAACGTCCTTGTACTGAATCACTCAGCAAAAAAGCATCGACTCTCGGCACCAGGGGCGCACCATGACCACCAATATTGATATCCGCCAATCGAAAATTACTCACAGTCGTAATTCCCGTCAGATGAGCAATCAAAGCACCACGACCTAATTGCAAGCTATAACCCAGAGAGTTGGATTTTTGACTTCCCCCTTGGGGCGGTCGATGGTAAACAGTTTGACCGTGGGAACCAATCAAAGTTGCTGGTTTGTGACCGATTTGGATATTTTGAGCCGCTTGGGCGAAAGCAGAGGCGATCGCATCATCTAGTTCTGCTAATTCTGCCATTGCGATCGCAGCACCTGCACCAACGGCTAAAATTTTTTCTCTTAATTCGGCAGCGTAGGGATATGTTTCCCCTGCTAGCAACTCAATTTTCAAATCCAAATCACTACCAGAAACTTCCACCAAAGCAGCATCTATACCATCTACAGAAGTGCCGCTAATTAAACCTATAACGCGAGTCGGTCCAGTAACTTGTTGAGGATACATGGGCAGAAATTATTTTGTAGATCGCAAAGGTGTATCTGAATTTATACTACTTTTTTTCAACCAAAGTTGGCTGCTGACTGATGTTAATAATTTATATATAAAAACATACCAAATTTATGCAATAAGTCAGGTATCTGAATCAATGTTTGTGTTGGCAATTGAACTTCCCATAAACTTATAACAGTAATATTCATGTCGTTCACTTCACACTGCCTGCTGCCGGGGGGTAGGATAAAAGATAGAATCAATTAGCTTTTCTCCTAATGAATCTGGCTGAAACTTCCAACAACGAAAATTCTCACAATCCTTTTCTCACCCTCAACTACGAACCAGCATTAGAATCTTTGGGTGATGATTATTACGACGAAGTAAGTGCAGAAGATTTTCCCCAACATATTGTACGCTGGCGCAATGATGCACTGCTACCTCTTTTGGGACTAAACCCCCAAACAGTTACAAACGAAGATTTTAGCAACGCCTTTGGTAAATTTCAGGGACGCAAACCACTATTAGCATTACGTTATCACGGCTATCAGTTTGGCACGTATAATCCTAACTTGGGTGATGGTAGAGGCTTTCTCTACGGACAAGTCCGTGCTACCAATGGCGAATTGTATGACTTTGGTACAAAAGGTTCTGGTAAAACACCCTACTCTCGTGGTGGTGATGGAATGCTTACACTTAAAGGCGGAGTGCGAGAAGTTTTAGCAGCAGAAGCATTACACCAATTAGGGGTACGCACCTCTCGCTGTTTGACGATGATTGAAACCGGTTTATCTCTGTGGCGGGGTGATGAACCTTCACCAACTCGCTCATCTGTAATGGTCAGAGTCAATAGTTCACATATCCGTTTTGGCACTTTTGAACGCTTACATTATTTGCAACGGCCAGATTTAAGCCAAAAACTCTTAGACCACGTAATCCAGTATTATTACCCTCATTTAATTGCTGAAAAAAATCAATATGTTTTATTTTATGCAGAATTAGTCAAACGGGTAGCAGAACTAACAGCACAATGGATGGCGGCTGGATTTTGTCATGCAGTCCTGAATACTGACAATATGTCTATTACAGGGGAAAGTTTTGATTATGGACCTTATGCGTTCATTCCGACTTATGACCCATATTTTACTGCTGCTTATTTCGATTACTATAGACGCTACTGTTATAGTCATCAACCCAGTATTTGTCAGTTGAATTTAGAAATGCTCCAAGAACCATTAAAGGCAATTATTGATAAAGCTGAGATGGAGTCAGAATTAGCAAAATTCAATCAGTATTATCAAGCTGAATATCGTTCATTAATGTTGAAAAAATTAGGATTTGAGCAGTTAGAATTGCCAGAATTCAACGAATTGTTAAATTTAACTATTCAATTCTTACAAGATAGCCAAGTTGGTTATCACCACTTTTTCTATGAAATTGCGCGTACTTTTACTAATAGGTGGCGCGACGATCCAGAAATGGTGATGAAAGATGCTGATATTATCTCTACATCAGAAACATCAAAACTTTTTGATAATTGGTGTCTCTTATATCATAAAGTCCTCAATTCTCTTGATCCTAAATATCAGGATGTAATTGCCAAAACTCTTGCTAATAGTAATCCCCAAACCGTCTTATTAAGACCGACGATTGAATCGATTTGGGAACCTATCTCTCAAGCAAATGATTGGCAGCCATTTAATGATTTAATCAAACAAATTCAGTCAAAAAGTTAGCACTATTGAGGCAATTATAGTTTTTCTCTCCCCTGCTCCCCGCTCCCTGCTTCCGGCAATGACCACATCTGTCTCTCGTAAGGGCGCAAGGCCTTGCGCCCCTACCGCGTGGTCTATTTACCTGAAAATAGCTGTAAAGGCGATAGGAGATTCTGATCGAGTTTAATTAGCTTGATACTAACATCACTTTAAACTAAATGGGAATGTCAGAAATTGAGGTGAGTGATAATTTTAAATAATACTAATTGTAATTTGAGGTCAAAATTTTAAAATTTATCATGATTAATTATTCTGCAAAATAAAATAACTAATAGTTTAAAATATAAGTTTATTATAAAAAACCGTAATCATTTGGTGAACATTCAGATTTTAACAAATTTCAACTAATAGTTGGTGATCCAAGCACTGGAGGAAAAAAAGTGGGTAGGCATCACAGATATGATTCATTTAAATCTGTGGAATTTGTCAGCAAACGAGTATTGCTGCCAATATTAGTGGGAGTTGCCGTTGCAATTGCAGTGTGCATATTATCGCAAAAGCTACTAATAGGACAGCAGAACCACATTGCACAACTTGTTGAACAACAGGCGATCGCGCTCAAATCTGAATTGACTAGCGAACTCAAAACTCGCATTTTGACATTAGAGCGCATGGAAAAACGCTGGCAAATCCGGGGTGGTATTCCTCGCTCAGAATGGGAAGCAGATGCAGCTAACTACGTCAAAGACTTTGGCGGATATCAGGCTATTCAATGGGTAGATCCATCATTTCGGGTACGTTGGATTGTACCGGAATCAGGCAATGAAAACGCCCAAAATCTGGATATCAGCCAAAAATTACGAGGACGCACCACCCTAGAAGCAGCGCGTGACAAACAAAAAATCACGGTGAGCCTTATAGTTGATCTTGTTCAGGGTGGTAAGGGATTTTTAGTAGCTGTACCACTGTTCCAAAAAAACCAGTTTGATGGATTTATATTAGGAGTTTTTCAAATTCGTTCCCTGCTGGATTCAGTTTTAGAAATTCCACAGGGGTACAATATTAAAATTTGGGAAAATCAGGATCTAATTTACCACAATAATTCACAGATTTTAGTGCAGTCAAATTGGCAGCAAGAGGTAAAGATAAACTTATATGGAATCAATTGGCGAGTGCTGGTTTATCCAACTCCAGAATTATTAATAGACTTACGATCACCTCTACCAATTATCGTATTAACAGCAGGACTCACACTGGCTGGGATGCTAGCATTTTCTCTCTATTTGCTCCAGGTGGCAAAATTTAAAAGTGATCAAATAGCAGCCATAAATCAAGAGTTAAGTCTGAGGATTCATCAGCAGATACAGGTAGAAATTGCACTTGAGGAACGTGAAAATCATTTACGGCAGTTATTAGAAACAGTTAAAGTTATCCCCTGGGAATTAGACTTGCAATCTTGGAAGTTTACTTATGTTGGACCTCAAGCCCAAGCCTTATTAGACTATCCTCTTGATGCATGGTATGAGGAAGATTTTTGGATCAATCATATACATCCTCAAGACCGAGACAAAGCTATGCGTTTTTGCTATGAAGCAATTGCCAGATGCGAGGACTACGAATTTGAATATCGGATGTTAGCCGCCGATGGGCGAGTTGTTTGGCTAAAAGGAATTGTCACCGTTACCACCGAAGACGGTTCCCCTCGGATGTTGCGGGGGTTCATGTTTGATATTACTGATCTCAAGCTAGTGGAAGCAACTTTGAGATTGAGAGAACGCGCCCTCGCTGCTACCAGTAACGGCATTATCATTGCTGATGCCAGACTTCCTGATCATCCAGTAATTTATGTCAATGCCGCTTTTGAGAAAATTACGGGTTACGACGCTTCCGATATAATTGGGAAGAACTGTAGATTTTTGCAAGGAGAAGATACCGAGCAATCAACACTTGATCAACTGCGCTCATCCATTCAAGCTGGTGAGAGTTGTCAAGTTATTCTCCTTAATTATCGGAAAGATGGCACTAGTTTTTGGAATGAATTGAGTATTTCACCTATCCATCATGAAAATGGACAGTTAACTCACTTTGTGGGCATTCAAAATGATATTAGCGATCGCCAAAAAGTAGCAGCAGCCCTACGCGAAAAGGAAGAACGCTGGCAACTCGTCATCGAAGCCAATCAAGATGCCATTTGGGATTGGAATATGATCACAAATCAAACTTTCCGTTCTGCTAAGTGGAGTGAACTGTTGCAGGATAAAGAACATCAGTTCATCAGTAGTAATGATGACTGGTTGAGCAGGATTCATCCCGATGATTACGAACGGATGATGACCACTCAACAAGATTACTTGAGTCGGAAAATTCCCAATTATGTAACTGAGTTTCGTGTGCGCTGTAATGATGGTAGCTATAAGTGGGTACTAGTCCATGCCAAAGCTTTATGGGATGAACAAGGTAATCCAGTGCGGATGGTTGGCTCGACTAAAGATATTACCGAACGTGTGGAAGCACAAGAAGCACTGCAACGCCAATTTAACCGGACATTGTTACTGGGACAAATTACCCAGAAAATTCGTGAAAGCCTCCACAGCAAAAGCATATTTGAAACAGCTGCGATCCAAATTGGCAAAGCTTTCGGAGTTCATCGTTGTTTAATTCATTCCTATTCTAGCGATCCCATACCTGAAATTCCCGTAGTCGCAGAGTATGTAGTCTCCGATTACGCCTCCATGAGGAATATGGAAATTACTCTCACAGGCAATTCCCATGCAGAGCAGATGATCAGCCAGGATCAGGCGATCGCCTCCCCAAATGTCTACCTTGATCCTTTACTCAAACCATCGGAACATATCTGTCGCGAGTTTGGGTTGAAGTCAATACTGACAGTCCGCACCTCCTATCAAGGCAAACCCAACGGAGCCATTGGTTTACATCAGTGTGGCGATTTTCGCCAGTGGAGTCCAGAAGAAATTGAATTATTAGAAGCTGTTGCCGAGAGACTTGGTATTGCATTAGCACAGGCTTATTTGCTGGAACAAGAAACCAGCCAACGTCAAGAATTGACCGTGAAAAACTTTGCTTTAGAGCAAGCAAAACGTCAAGCAGAAGCGGCAAATCGGGCAAAAAGTGAGTTTTTAGCGATGATGAGCCATGAAATTCGCACCCCGATGAACGGCGTGATCGGGATGACAGGGCTGCTGCTATCTACCAACTTGACTCCCCAACAGCGAGACTATACAGAGATTATTCGGAATAGCGGCGACGCTTTACTGACGATTATCAATGACATTCTAGACTTCTCAAAAATTGAATCCGGTAAGCTAGAACTAGAACAACAACCTTTAGATTTAAGAGCTTGTATAGAGGAAGTTATAGACTTTTTAGCTCTGAAAGCCAGTGAAAAAAATATTGAATTAGCCTACATTATTAAATCGGAAGTTCCTGTGCAGATTATTGGCGATTTAACTCGTCTACGCCAAGTCTTGATGAATCTCCTGAATAATGCCATTAAGTTTACCCAACAGGGAGAAGTTATCCTCTCAGTTGAGGCGAGGAAACTGACCAGCAAAAAAAACCAACACGTTTACAAAATTCTATTTTCCATCCAAGACACAGGTATTGGCATCGCGCCAGAGAATCTAAAACGCTTATTTCAACCCTTTGCTCAGGCTGATGCTTCCATGAATCGAAAATATGGTGGTACAGGATTGGGGCTGGTAATTAGCAAACGCTTAAGTGAAGTTATGGGCGGCACTTTGTGGGTGGAAAGCCAGGGCTGTATAGCTGGTAAGCCCCGTCCGGGATGGAAAGGTAGCAAGCTAATTGCATCGACTAGCTCTTCTGTAGGTTCCACGTTTTACTTCACTATTACTACCCAAATACCTGCTCATGCCAATTTAGATGAATATTGCATTTCACTCACCCAACTGATGGAAAAGCGGTTATTAATTGTGGATGAAAATCCCAGCAACCGCAAAATTATCAGCTTGCAAGCAGAGGCTTGGAAAATGCAAACTTATACTGCTAATTCCAGTCGAGAAGCTTTGGCTGCACTGAGCCAAGGCGAACGGTTTGACATTGCCGTTTTAGATATGCAGATATCTGATATGGATTGGTTAAGTTTAATCAATCATATCCATGAGCAACGTGGTTATGAGCATCTGCCTTTGGTGATTCTGACTTCCCGGAATCAAGAATCAAATAGTCAAGAATTCAGTGATCTCCCCTTTGCTACTTTTTTGACTAAACCGATTAAACAGTCTCAACTATACAATGTCTTAACGAGTGTTTTGAGTGATCAGCCGATTAAAGCGAGGCTGTTTAAACACCATACTCCTGAGCCTGATTTACGGATGGCAGAACAAAACCCGTTGCAAATTCTCTTAGCAGAGGATACAGCAGTCAATCAAAAAGTTGCCCTCTTGATGCTACAAAAGATTGGTTATCGGGCAGATGTGGCTGTCAATGGCGTGGAAGTCCTCCAAGCTCTACAACGTGGCTCTTATGATGTGATCTTGATGGATGTGCAAATGCCCGAAATGGATGGGCTAGAAGCCACCAGAAGAATTTGTCAACAATATCCAAATAGTTCTCGTCCTCGGATTATCGCCATGACTGCCAATGCTATTCAGGGCGATCGCGAAATTTGTTTAGCGGCTGGTATGGATGACTACATTAGTAAACCCGTCCAAATTCAAGATTTAGCCCTAGCACTCAGTAAATGCCAAGGTCGGAACAGTTGTGAATTCACGTCTACAAAACCGATTTTTTCACACATTTCTGGAGAAGCGCAAGTTCTCACTTTTAAGAGAGAAAAGATTATAATTGATCCTAAAATTCTCAATTCTTTACGAGATATGATGTCAGGAGATGAGGCAGCATTTAAACAATTACTTAATTGTTATCTGGGAGAAGCTCCCAAGTTTATCAATAATATTAAAGCATCAAATATCAGTAAAGATGCTGAGACTTTATGGAAGGCAGCTCACACTCTCAAGTCCAGTAGTGCATCTGTTGGGGCTACAACCTTAGCACAAATCTGCAAACAGCTAGAAGCAAAAGGACGAAGTAGTGATTTAGCAGGCAGCGCAGAAATCTGCTCACAACTCTACCAGGAATATGACTTAGTGAACACAGCTTTGCAAATAGAACTGGAAAAGATAGAACATTGAAAACTACTTTTGCAGAAAACCAAGCTCCTACTCTAATTCTGATTGTGGATGATGAACAATTTATCCGTATGCAGCTGCGACTAGCCCTGGAACGGGAAGGTTATCAAATAGCAGAAGCTGAAAATGGCACAAAGGCTTTAAATCTGTTTCAGCAATTACACCCCGATATTATCCTGCTGGACGCAATTATGCCGGATATGGATGGCTTCGAGTGTTGCAATCGATTACAGGCGATGAATTTTGGTCAGTGTACTCCGGTTTTAATGATTACAGGACTGGATGATCAAGAGTCAGTTGACCGGGCTTTTGAAGTGGGAGCAGTTGATTTTGTGACAAAACCGATTCATTGGCCTGTTTTGCGTCAACGAGTAAAATTTTTGATTGAACAATCTCAGCTTCAGAAACAGCTAGAATTTGCTCACCAAGAATTACAGAGATTGGTGACTATTGACCAATTAACTCAAGTCTATAACCGCCGACGGTTTGATGAATATTTAGCCCAAGAGTGGCAACGTATGGCACGAGAACAAGTACCTATTTCTCTGATTCTCGGCGATATTGATTATTTCAAATTATATAACGATACTTATGGCCATCAGCTAGGCGATCGCTGTCTCCAACAGGTGGCACAATGTATTAATAATAGTATTAAACGTCCGGCTGATTTAGTCGCTCGTTATGGTGGGGAAGAGTTTTCGGTGATTTTACCGAATACTGATATGGAAGGGGCAATGATTTTAGCTGAGATTATTTGCTCTAGTGTCAGAAAAATGGATATTCCCCACAGTAGTTCCCCAGTCAGTCCTGTTGTGACTATCAGCGCTGGAGTAGCTACACTCATCCCTAAACCTAATTCTGACTACCAAGAAGTGATTCTCCTCGCTGATAAAGCATTATATCAAGCAAAAATGGCAGGACGCGATCGCATCCAATTTATGTCGTAGCCGGAAGCCACTGGACTCAAAACTTTGCACTCATGCTGTGATCAGAATTAATTGAAATTACTAAATCAACAGCTGCGGGCGATTTCACCAACGGCGTAATAAATAATTCCGGGTGTAGCGATCGCCAAAAATAGTTGACAAATTCTTCAATCTGTGTATCTGACATACCCAATTTACCAGATGCGATCATTTGTTGTTCTGCTTGTTGCCGCCATACCATTGAACAACGGTAATCAGTGGGATATAAAACAATTAAACTGTCTAATAGTTGCCAAAGAGGTAGATATTCACTCAGTCGCTGATTCATATCACGAGCAAATACCCGATCCTCCTCTGTGAGAATGGGCGGCGGCGCATGATTAAAGACATCGGGATCAATCGGTCGCACGCCGACAAACCAACCTTCAAACAAGACAATATCAATATTTTTAACGATTTCTGGGGTAGTGCGATCGCCTGCACCATTATATGCAGATTTATCAAAGCGGGGGACGCTGACGGGACTTTTACCCTGGCGAATTTGCTCTAATAAGTTTAAGCCTAAATCTAGATCATGGGTTCCTGGTGGTCCGCGCCAAATCAACCGGGGATCTTGCTGAGTTAAAGCCAGGCGATCGCTATAAGTTTTATACAAGTCATCTAAAGATAAACACAGAGTCCGATATCCCAAATGCTGGAGAATCAATTCCAGAACTTGGCACATAGTAGTTTTACCTGTACCTTGTCCACCTAAAATTCCTTGAATTAGCGGTCGTCCCAATTCTCGGCGCTGCGATGCTAGTTTGATCGCCAGTGGTAGCCATAAATCCTGCAATACTGCCAACATATCTGCTGGTGATTTATGTAATTTAGTTTGGCAGAATGTGTTAAAAGTTGGCAAGATAGAGTTAAGTAAACCTGCGGCTGTTTGCTGTTGCTCAGTTGTATCTGCATCACTAGCCCAAAAATTCATCATCAAGAACCCAGTTTAAAGGATTCGACAAACATACTATAGATAAAACCGACTTTGAGAACATTTAGTGATTCTACCAAAAGCGATCGCTTGGACAAAAAGGCACTATTATAAAATATTCTGCTAGTCATCTCTGTTAGCACCACCAGAAAACCGGCAATCGCAATATCCAATACACCTCTTTGTCCAGCTATAGTAGAAATAGCTGTTCCTAGAAAAAAACCGAAAAAGAAACTAATCAATAGTAAAGATAAACGTCGCCAAGGATTTAAAAACCATTGTCCCAAACGACTAGCAATAGAATCGACTAAATTAGTGAGACGAGTGTTTTGCATGAATTATAGCCGTAGTCAAGTAAGAGGTAGGGGGGCAGGGTGCAGGGTGCAGGGGGGAAGCAACTTACTCAGCACTTTCCCTACTTAGTAGATAACTATTTTAAATTACCGCTTCAGATCATAGGCTAGTATTTGGTCAAGCCTAAATAAAATATTATTGCTAACCACTATCAATATGAAATTCTCAGTATATCGTAACGCTGCTATTGCGGCTTGTGCATTGGGGCTGATTGCATTTATGGTGGGATGCTGGGAAATAAGTGTAACTTTTGAGCCAGAAGATACTGCTACACCCTCAACAGTATCTCCTCAGACATCAGACGAGAATGTAATTCCAGTCACACGTGTGCCATCTCCAAAAGTTACCTTAAATCCCGACGTTACTCAAACTAATAAAGTTGGACTCAACGACACTCATATTTTGGCAGATCGTGAAGACTCAACTGCTACTGTCAAGAATCAAGGGACTTTACGCATGAGTAATCAAACAGATCAGCCTGTGCGCCTGGCTTTACTAGCTCGACAATCCCAAGTGAAAGATGATGGTAATCAAAAAACTAACTCTAATGTTCCGGCTCATTGGGATTTTGATCCCCAAGAAGGTAGTGAACAGGGGTTGATTTTATCCCTACCTAATGGCAATCTCAAGTTGGAAACGGGAGACATTATAGTTGCCTTTGCACAAGATGGTTCTCGCCGTTACTGGGGGCCTTATGTTGTGGGAGAAACTCCTATACCTGAATGGAACACTCAAAAACGAGAATGGCTATTAGTACTTAGTCCTTGACAAAAGTACGTAGAGACGCGAGCGATCGCGTCTGGGATTAACTTGAAGCAAGAACAAAACATGGCTAGTCAACGACTAAGGACTAGTTATGTTGAAGCGTTGAATATTAAATCATAAATAATGAGGATAAAACTGAGTGTTCCGGGTACTGTGAACGAGTTGTCCAACAATCTAGCCAAAAGTCCAGTCTTTGCTTTGACTATACTCATTGTGATTAGTTGGCTGGCTTATGGGTGGAATCTGGGCAGTGTCGGCTTAATTGATGAAACAGAACCATTGTTTGCGGAAGCTTCCCGCCAAATGTTTGTTACAGGTGATTGGATCACTCCCATTTTTAATGGTGAAACTCGTTTTGATAAACCAGCTTTAATTTATTGGTGTCAAGCGATCGCTTATGCAATTATCGGGGTGAATGAGTGGTCAGTGCGTCTACCTTCTGCGATCGCCTCTGTGGGCATTATCGGTTTAACTTTCTACACTGTACAGTGGTATTTTGCTCAAAAAGACGAATTAGAACAGGTTTCACGCCCAATTCGGCGCAACTTAACAGCTTTAATCGCCGCCGCTATGTTGGCACTTAGTCCAGAAATGATTGTTTGGGGCAGAACCGGGGTCTCAGATATGATGCTGACTGGGTGCATGGCCTCAGCCTTATTATGTTTCTTTCTAGGATACGCACAAACAGCCGAAACTCAGCCCAAATCCGCTTTATCTGTATTTCCCAATAAATGGTACTTGGCTTGTTACGTACTAATTGCTGGGGCAATTTTGAGCAAAGGCCCTGTAGGAATTGTTTTGCCTGTCTTGATTATTGCGGCATTTATCATTTATGTCGGCAATATCCGCGAAATATTAACCCAAATGCGTCCCCTCATGGGTATGCTGATTATTTTCGCTTTATCAGCCCCCTGGTATGCCCTAGTAACTTGGCGTAACGGTTGGGATTATATTAATTCTTTTTTCGGCTATCACAATGTAGAAAGGTTCACAGAAGTTGTTAATGGTCATTCAGCACCTTGGTATTTCTATTTTTTAGTAGTACTGCTGGGCTTTGCACCATATTCTGTGTATTTACCCGTAGCAATGGCTAAACTGAGATTTTGGCAGCGATCGCATTGGAAATCCCAAGCACGCTCTCAACAATTGGGTTTATTTGCCTGTATCTGGTTTATTAGTATCTTTGGCTTTTTTAGTATTGCTGTCACTAAACTTCCCAGCTATGTATTGCCCTTAATGCCAGCCGTAGCTATTTTGGTGGCGCTGTTATGGAGCGACTTTTTCCCCGAACAGCACCAAGATATGCCCTCTGCATCCTCTGCGATTAAAGTCAGTGCTTGGATAAATGTCATCTTTGCTACAGTTTTAGCAGTCGCAGTGTTTCACATTACTTCTCTGATCAATAACAATTCAGTCGCACCAGGCTTTCCCCAATTGATTCAAAATGCAGATTTACCAATGCTAGGGGGATTCTTATGGTTTTTTGCGGCTTTGATGATTGCCGCTTTAATCATCAGTCGCCTTTGGCATAGCATTATTAGTGTGAATTTACTAGTATTTATCACATTCTTGATCATTGTCTTAATGCCAGCTTTGTTTTTGATGGATCAGCAGCGCCAGCAACCCTTGAGGGATTTATCTGCTGTTGTGCTGACAGAAAAACAATTAGATGAAGAATTACTTATGGTAGGTTTTAAGAAACCAAGTCTAGTCTTCTACACGGAAAAAGCCGTAAATTACATTCAACTGACGCAAGATGCTGTCGAATATATTAACAACCGCACTTCTTTGGCCGCACAGACGGTTCCTTCTTTACTAGTTATAGCTGAACCAAAAGCTTTTGTGAAAATGGACTTGCCACCTGCTAGTTATAATATTTTAGAAACGACAGACACTTATCAGTTAGTTCGAGTTTCCTTGAGAAAAAGTAACAAAGAAACACTCAAAATTTCTTGAGTAAATCGGTAAGTTTAATCATCTTTCTCTGTGAGACCTAAAGATTGATTGATCTGAGTTAATAAATCTTCCATTGAGATGGTACGGGGCAGAATATGGGCAGCAATGTCTTCTCTTGCAGACGCAATGCTCAGGACAAACTGTGCTAACTCACTCATCACACTTTCTTCCTCAGCCAATTTGCGCTGACTTAGTTGATTAGTTTTAGCTGTGCTATTTTCAGGCAAAGACGGCGTAAAATTCTGATTTAATCGTTGGTCGATCACTAAAAGTGGTGGTAACTCTAAAGGTAAATCTGCCAAGGCTTGGAGATTGTGAATGATCTCTTGATGAACAGAGGAATCTCCTAAACAAATCAGCAGTAAATCAACGCTTTGGTGGCGAATTTGTTGTAAAATTTCTGCCCAACAACGCCCCATTGCCGCTTTTAATCCTGCTGTTTGTAAATACTGAATTAAAGCTTGGAACCATTCAGATCCCCGTTCATTACTTTCGTTCTTCAGTGAAGATTCTTTGACTGTTTGATGACCATTTATCTCTTGGCGTTTGATCTGTGGTAAATCATCACTTCGACTTTGCTCAGTGACCACCAGCATCGTCAAATCTACCACCAGAATGCTAGGTGGGCAGCAGATACCAGATGCAATTTGCAGCACAGACAATAATGGATCTGTGGAATCGCTACGATGATCGTGATCTCTACAGAATGATGCCAAGTAAGGAAACACTGACAAATTAGGGATCTGGGAAGCAGCTAAGGTAGTTGCAACATCGCAAGTCACCAGTGGAATATCAGCTAATATGGGATGTTGAGCTAACTGGTGGAGGTAGGTTTGTGCCAGAGCAGCTTCGGCATCGAGTAAAATAACATCGAACTCCCAAACCCGTGCCAAGAGTTCTGCCTGATCTAGGTCATCTACCTCAATCACCCGATGTTCTCGCAATGAAGGATGGGGGTTAATTGATTGTAAATTCTGTTCTACTAACCTCAGAATTCTTAATGGAGTTGTAGTTGAGATGATTTTGCGATCATCTAACCCTGACTGCCCAATTGCTGGTTGAGCAACTAAGTTTTCTAACAGTGGTACTAATGCTTGATGCTGGACTGGCAAATTCAGAAAACCATCAGCACGATTAGCATAAGCTTGCTCTTTTTCCGCGCCCGTCGCTGTCACCATCACGGGGATGTGTCTAGTCGCCGGATCAGATTTTAATAAAGTTAGCACATCCCAACCTGAAAGTAAGGGCAGTAAGGGGTTTAAGAAGATAGCTTTCGGTTGCAAACGGCGGGCTTTTTCGACGGCTTCTGTGCCGGAACGAGCGATGACGACACGATAACCTAAAGCTTTGAGCTGATCGGTCAAATCTTCGATATATCGGGCTACTGCTTCCACTACCAGCACTAACCGTTGTGAGCTAGTAGGTGGATGTGGGGTATTTGTAGCAGCGTGCTGACGAGCTGAGGAGGTGCGGCGATCGCCTATTCGAGGCGTTGTGACTTCTCGGATTTCCGGAATCTGGATTTTGCCATCTTCTCGGACTCCCATTTCTGCCCCTGTAAAGCCTGTTGTCGGCGGATTTGGTGGCAGCAATAATGTAAATTGGCTACCTTTGCCTTCACGAGATAAGAAGCTGACATCACCTCCGTGGAGACGAGCTAAAGCCCTAGTTAAAACCAACCCCAGACCAGT
The DNA here is from genome assembly GCF_963920885.1 of Anabaena sp. CCY 0017. Taxonomy (NCBI): domain Bacteria; kingdom Bacillati; phylum Cyanobacteriota; class Cyanophyceae; order Nostocales; family Nostocaceae; genus Anabaena; species Anabaena sp. CCY 0017. Next base: position 50,343 of record NZ_CAWUDG010000008.1, read on the forward strand.
TCCTTCAAATTGGCGGGTGAGGGGATTTTCCAGTTGTTGGAATTTTTGAAAGATTAAATGTTGCTGATGTTCGGGAATACCAATGCCTGTATCCCAGACGGTAAAAGCAACCCAGCCTTCCCAACGATTGACCCGCAGGCCAATTTCGCCAGAGTTTTCTGTGAACTTAAAGGCGTTGGAAAGTAGGTGTACCAACATCTGACGTAAGCGCAATTCATCGGCAATTATTTGGTCTAAGCCTGGTTCAATGGAGATGGCAAATTCTGAACTGGAATTTGCGGTTGGGGTGGCGGTAGCTTTGGTAGTTTGTGTGTGGATCGCTTTTGCTTCTGTGAGGGCGCGATCGCAAACTGCCCGAATTTGCACGGGTACGAGGGCTAAATCCATCTGTCCCGTTTCCATGCGGGTCAAATCTAAAATGTCATTCACTACACTCATTAAATGCCGTCCGCTTTGATGAATCAGTCCGGCATAACGAGCTTGGCGCTCGTTTAGTTCACCCAACTGCTGATCTACAAGCAACCGTGATAGTCCCAAAACAGCAGTCAGGGGGGTTTTCAGTTCATGACTAATACAAGCTAAAAACTCATCTTTTAAGCGATTTAACTGAATTAGGTCAGCATTTTTGGCTGCTAGTTCTTTACATAGCTGCTGCTGTTCGGTGACATCAGTAGCTAATATTAACCATAGGTCATGACCTCGTTCAGCATTGAGAGTCGCCGCCGTTTCCTCATCGGTAAATTGTCCGGGAAATATTCCCTGAAACAGAAGTTCTGATTTAGGACTCTCTAAGAGGATTTTGGCAAACTGCCAAATTCGCTCCGGGCCATTCTGCACTTCCACAACACAGGTACAAGTACCCATCTGGCTATCTAAAAAGCAGCGATTGGATGTAGTTGTTGACTGCTCATGCAGACTATCTAACGGTAGTGGGGAAAATGACGCTAGAGGCGGGACGACCTGCGGTGATCCAAAGGTATGTCCCTCACCGACATGATCATTCTCTCTACTATGAGGCTGAAATCTCGTGGCTGGTTGGCTGGCGTATTCTGTAGCCGTTTTTGTCTTGGCTGGGGCTAGTATTGCTTCAACTTGTTGTCTAATGCCTTCTGGGTCTTTCAATGCTCCCAATTGCTGCCACCAAGCTGGATTTTTGGCTAAAACTTCACCTGTTCCAGTTTGCAGCATTAAAGGCCAAGGCAGTAGTTCTAATAGCTGCACCAGTGATTTCTGTGCTGATGGACGTTGATTGATGCGGCGTGATTGCCCTTCTCGCAGTGCCGGACGCGAGGCCTGTCCAGATCGCGACAGCCCTGATTTATCACTGCGCCAGTGAGTTTTTGCTGTTTTGTCGGACTTGTTAGCGGTTCTTTTGGCAGCAGGTGAGTATGGGGTTGCTGTGGTATTGATTGCCAATTTTTCCTGAGCCAATGCCATTAACAGACGTGCGCTATTCAGCAACCCTAGAAATTTGCCATCTCCATCAATCAGCGCCCAATCCCGTCTGATTTCCGCGTTGTGTGGGGTCTGATTTGCGGCTACGCTCAATTCAAGTTGATCACGCAAAAGTAATTGAAATTGCTCTACAGAATAATTCGCTGGTAATGTCGGGAGTGGCTCAATGATGGTTTGATCCCAGTGGGACAACTGCTGCTGCAAGTCCAAAACCTGATTTTGGCCGGATCTTGCCAATAATTTTTGGGTTAAATGGGTAGATTGCACCAATCCGCAGGGGCATTGTTGCTGATTTACTACTACCAAGCGATCGCACTGCTCTTGCTGAAAAATCTCTAGCACGATAGCTAGAGTACTTGTTTCTACGCAGTTGGGTACGGTTGCTAGAAAGTCATAAAGCGGGTACTGTAGCATTGACATAAGGAACCTTGGGGTCATTCTTCTTTGTGTAAGCTTGCCGCTTCACCATCAGCATTTTTTTGCAAATAGTGTTCAAGCAGCAAAGCAATATTCTTGCAGAAGACTCATTTAAGCGATTCTTGTTACAGTTTCAACGCCATTAAAACAATGAGTTTGCCGTTCGACTAAACTCACGGCTAGATTCTTAAGAGACACGAATCATGGGATTTACTCGTTGTCTTTGCCACTGGGAATTTAAGGGAAATATCCTTGTCAGTCTCCTACTGGTGTTGAAACTTCTCTGCGATAGTGACAACTAAAACAATTATGGGGTCAAAGATTCGCTTTAGAACCTTGAGGAATTATAATGATTTAGAATGAGACGATACTTCAAATTAGTTTAAGTATCTTATCAAGCACTGAAATCAATAAATCTATGTCTGGAGAAATATGCATAAGTGAATTATCCATTAAGTAAGGTATCTTCATTGACAACAGACGCTTCATCAACAACCTACTAAGTCCTAGTACAGCCCGGCATAAATAGGAATACCATTTCCAAAATTTCCAAATCCCTAAAGAAAAGCTCTTTAACTTTTGACCCCCTGGGATTCGGCAGTTTTTGATGGATGGCGGAACCCCTAAGACTGCACTGGCTCACTTTTGACGAACGCCGTACTGTACTAGCACCGGTTAAACCACATCTGCTTATTCAATCACCAGATATAAACTATATGTTGACATGAAGCGTTCTCTTAGAGGGAACTTGCAACTTTAATACACAACTAAACATCACTTGAGAAGTGCTACCTACATCTCATCTAGATACTCCACCAATATTGGTCAAGGTGATTAATTAAGATATATAACTATACAGATGTGATTACTCTGATTGATTCCCCCCTTCCAAAAATTGAGATAAATCGGCTAAATTAGCCACCAAACTCAGTTTTTAAGGCAGAGGCAAAACTTGGTGACAGCCCACCACCGACTAATTGTGCTTCTGCCTATCATCGCTACTACCACTGCTAAAATTTACTCCCTACTGAAGTGGTGTCCACAATATCTTAATAAAAATTTCATTAATAACTATTTTATGTGTATTAATGCCAGAAGCGAAAACCACATCAGTTCTTTCAGCAGATGACTCAAGTTGATCGGCAAGTACTGTTACAACAACTCAAATCAGATTATCGCCGTATTCTTATAAATTACTTTACTACAGACAAAACTCTGAAAGAAGAAATTGATGAATTTATCAATGCAGTATATTGTGCTAATATTCCTGTGCCACAAATTATCGAATTTCACATGGAACTAATTGAAGACTTTTCCATACAACTCAGGTTAGAAGGCAGGAGCGATGAAGCATTACTTGATTATCGATTAGCACTCATAGATATCCTAGCTCACTTATGTGAACTCTATAGGTGTTCGATTTCTCAGATGAAATAATTGACCATGAATAAAGCCAGAAAGACTTATGTTCTCAAACTTTATGTAGCAGGGAACACGCCCAACTCAGTTAGAGCCTTAAAAATACTTAAAAACATTTTAGAACAAGAATTTCAAGGAGTCTATGCTTTAAAAGTAATTGATGTGCTAAAAAACCCGCAACTAGCTGAAGAAGACAAAATATTAGCGACACCAACATTATCTAAAATTTTGCCTCCACCCGTTCGCAAAATAATTGGTGATCTATCAGACAGAGAAAGAGTGCTGATTGGATTAGACTTACTTTATGAAGAACTGAATGAAGAATATTGGCAAGAGTAGAAAAAGAGTTTAATCATCCAAATTGTCTAACAAATTACCAAGTCTAATTTAGTAATATAAAAACCGGGTTTAATACCTATTTCTTATTAAGCAATGAGCGAAAAAGAGCAAGCAGCGCCAAACAACACCCAAATTGCTGGTGTAGAAAAAATTCGCACGATGATCGAAGGCTTTGACGATATTAGCCACGGAGGTTTACCTATTGGTAGAACTACCTTAGTTAGTGGGACATCTGGCACAGGCAAAACTTTATTATCACTGCAATTTCTCTACAACGGCATTACCCGCTTTGATGAAGCGGGTGTTTTTGTTACCTTTGAAGAATCGCCTAGTGATATTATTAAAAATGCCCAAATTTTTGGGTGGAATTTACAACGCCTAATTGACGAAGGTAAGTTATTTATCCTTGATGCTTCACCTGATCCGGAAGGTCAAGATATTGTTGGTAACTTTGATCTATCGGCACTGATTGAGCGTTTGCAATATGCAATTCGCAAATATAAAGCCCAAAGAGTATCTATCGACTCAATCACAGCCGTCTTTCAGCAGTATGAAGCAATGGGAGTCGTCCGGCGGGAGATATTTCGCCTTGTAGCCCGCCTCAAGCAACTGCACGTCACAACTATCATTACCACCGAACGTAGCGAAGAATACGGTTCTGTAGCTTCCTTTGGAGTAGAAGAATTTGTTTCGGATAATGTCGTAATTGTGCGTAATGTTTTAGAAGGAGAACGTCGCCGTCGCACGATTGAAATTCTCAAATTGCGTGGTACGACTCACATGAAAGGTGAGTATCCTTTTACAATTACCAATGCAGGAGTCAACATTTTTCCCTTGGGAGCAATGCGCTTAACCCAACGTTCTTCTAATGTGAGGGTATCATCAGGAGTTAAAACCCTAGATGAAATGTGCGGGGGTGGTTTCTTTAAAGATTCTATTATTTTGACAACAGGAGCTACTGGTACTGGTAAAACTTTATTGGTCAGTAAATTTTTGCAAGAGGGCTGCATGAAGGGTGAACAAGCAATATTATTTGCTTATGAAGAATCACGCGCCCAATTGTCTCGCAATGCTTACTCTTGGGGAATTGATTTTGAAGAATTAGAACGTCAAGGGTTACTCAAAATAATTTGTACCTATCCTGAGTCAACTGGTTTAGAAGACCACTTGCAAATTATTAAATCAGAAATTGCCCACTTCAAGCCATCTCGCATTGCCATTGACTCGCTTTCAGCACTAGCTAGAGGAGTTAGTAATAATGCTTTTCGTCAGTTTGTTATCGGTGTGACTGGTTATGCCAAGCAAGAAGAAATAACTGGTTTTTTTACCAATACAACTGACCAATTTCTGGGGTTACATTCCATTACTGACTCCCATATTTCCACAATTACGGACACAATTTTAATGTTGCAGTACGTGGAAATTCGAGGCGAAATGTCACGGGCAATTAATGTATTTAAAATGCGAGGTTCGTGGCACGACAAAGGTATCCGTGAGTACAACATAACTGCTGATGGGCCTGAAATTAAAGATTCTTTCCGTAACTACGAACGAATTATTAGTGGTGCGCCTACCCGCGTTAGTATTGATGAAAAGGCAGAACTATCTCGCATAGTTCAACGTTTTGAAAAAAAACCGAGTTCCGATGCTTAAATTTAGTGTCATGGTATATTCATATCTAAATTTAGGATCATGCTATATTTTTTGGGAAAGAAGGGTTTTCTGCCGCTAGTATTGATTTTTGTGTGAGGGGATGCGGTGAAAGGACAATACTTATTCTATAGTTTCTTACCTGGTGTCACAGCAGCAGTATTGACAACCCAGCCTGCTTTGGCAGGGACAGTAAGTGGCATACAAATTGCGTCTTCTCCCAGTGTTTTGACTTCTACTGATAGTCGAACCTTGGTGGCAGACAATATTAATACCCAACTGCCTCATACTAAGAAACAGCTTTTTCCAGATATAGTACCCGAATCTGAGTTAACCAGACTTGATTTGCAGTCTTCAAGTATTAAGAGTAGCCCAGTTATTTTGATAGGAAATACTGGTATACCCATAAAAAATGATCTGTATCAAAAAGATAAAGGGAAGTTTTCCAATCTCACAAATTTGTTAAATGCTGCCCAAAAATCCCAGCCGGATAATTTAAAAAGCAATCAAACAGCGAGTCAAGTCGCTACTTCTGAGCAGGAGTTAGAGAAAACAGTTGTTTCTACTGTCACCTCCCAATCAACTTCTGCCCCACCAGCTAGTTTTTCCCTGTCTGCTTTAAAGCCACCAGCAGCGTCTGCCAAAAAACCAGAAACTCAGTTATCGACAGTTCCACCAACTGCGGTCAGGGGTAGAGGAGTGGCAAAGTTCCTGGCGGCGCAAAGTTGTTCAGAAGCCAAGAAGACAAACAGTACATTGATTTCTGCGTTATCAGCTACCAGTAACTGCCAACCGCAAAATCTGACTGGGAATTTGAGAGATCAGAATTATTCGTCTTCTCGCAAAAACACCTCAGTTTTGGCAAATACTGGTTGGAATCTAACTCCTTCTCAACCAGAAACTGAATATGTCGCACCTGCTAGTACTGGACAAATTCCTGTGCAAGCAGAAACTGTGGAATTTGCGCCTAGTCGTGCCGTGCAAGTTCCTGATAACCTCATTCCTAGTGCCAATCCGCTGCTATTTCCTACCAAACCAGAAGAAGTGACACTTGACGGCAATCAGCCAATTACTTTGGCACAATCTCTAGAACTGGCAAAGCGGAATAATCGAGACTTACAGGTGTCTTTTTTGGAGCTAGAACGCGCCCAAGCTGCACTACGTGAGGCGCAAGCTGCTTTGTTGCCTAATGTTGGTCTGAGTGCTGATGTTACTCGCAGTCGCTCTGCGGCAGAACAGCTACAGTCAGAAATACAAGCTAGACAGTCACCTCTACCAGTACCGGGAGTAGAAGCTAGTACGGCTTTTAGAGGAGAAGCTCAACTGACTTATGACCTTTATACGTCTGGTAGACGGCTAGCTAACATCAGTCAGGCTGAAGAACGGGTCAGGTTTAGTGAGTTGGCTATAGAGCGCCAAGCTGAACAAATTCGCCTGGATGTGTCTACGGAATACTACGACCTACAACAAGCTGATGAGCGAGTACGCATTGCTCAGTCGGCTGTGGAGAATGCCCAGGCTAGTTTACGAGATGCACAAGCTTTAGAAAGGGCTGGGGTTGGTACGCGATTTGATGTGTTACAGTCTCAAGTGAATTTGGCTAATTCTCAACAAGAACTCACGAATTCTCGCTCTCAACAGCAAATCGCCCGTCGCCGCCTCGCAACTCGGTTAAGTGTGCCACAATCGATCAATATTAGTGCAGCTGACCCTGTGCAATTAGCTGGTTTATGGAACCAAGACCTAGAAACTAGCATTGTTTTAGCGTTTCAAAATCGTCCAGAACTGCAACAGCAATTGGCACAGCGTAACATCAATGAACAGCAGAGGCGAGAAGCACTTGCAGCCCTGGGACCTCAAGTTAGCTTGATTGCCAGCTACAACCTGCTAGATCAGTTCGATGATGGTGTGAGTGTGACTGATGGCTATTCTGTGGGAGTCAGGGCTACTTTGAATTTGTACGATGGTGGAGCTGCTAAATCCAGAGCTGCTCAGGCAAAATCTAATATCGCGATCGCAGAAACTGAATTTAGTGAACAGCGTAACCAAATCCGCTTTCAGGTAGAACAAGCTTTTTCTACCCAGTTATCTAATTTGGAAAATGTTCAAACTGCCAATGTGGCTTTAGAACAGGCTAGAGAAGCTCTACGTTTGGCTCGGTTGCGATTCCAAGCCGGTGTAGGGACTCAAACTGATGTGATTAGTTCGGAAAACGAGTTGACAAGATCCGAAGGTAATCGCATTACAGCTATTTTAGATTACAATCGCGCTTTGGCTCAGTTACAACGAGCCGTCACTTCCAGAGCATTTACTGAGTAAATTTGTCAAAAAACTTGTTGCATCTTGCTTACAAGCCCCCGGATTTATCCGTGGGGCTTATTGAGTGCTGAGTGGGGAAAGTTATGAGTGAAGAAAGTTATGAGTAGGTTTCTTTCCCCCTGCCCCCTGCTCCCCTGCCCCCTGCCTCACAAGGGAATACGTTAAAGTAAAGAAAAGTAAAGAAAGCGCTTAAAATTAAATGGCTGCTCTACCCTTAGAGGAAATATCTGTTCAGTTAGAAAGTCCGAATCTGCGCGATCGCATGGTAGCTCTGGCCAGTTTGCGTAATTTATCCCCTGAAGATGCAGTACCTTTAATTAAAAAGGTATTAAATGATGAATCGCTGCAACTAAGATCAATGGCTATATTTGCCCTGGGAGTTAAGCCCACAGCCGAATCTTATCCACTTCTAGTAAAAATTCTGGAAAATGACCCGGATTACGGCATTCGTGCCGATGCTGCTGGAGCTTTAGGCTATCTGGGCGATGTCAGAGCCTTTGAAGTCTTGGCACGGACATTTTATGAAGATACTGATTGGCTAGTACGCTTTAGTGCAGCCGTTTCCTTGGGTAATATTAAAGATCCACGCGCCCATGATGTTTTAATTCAGGCCTTGGATAGCAGCGAAACAGTCTTGCAAGAAGCGGCGATTTCCGCACTAGGGGAAATACAAGATATCGAGTCTGTGGATAGTATCTTGCGCTTTGCTCAATCAGAAGATTGGTTAGTGCGCCAACGTCTGGCAGAAGCCTTGGGAAATCTTCCTACTACTAAGAGTGTTTCAGCTCTAAAATACTTAGAAAAAGACCAGCATCCCAACGTTGCCGAAGCGGCGAGGATTTCTCTGGTGCGGCTGGAAGAGAAAGCTAATCAAGCTTAATCTCAAGCCCTGCTGCGAATTTTTGATCAGAAGTAGGAAGTTTAGCATTTTGTTTCAGGGTAATTTTATTCATGAATATTGAAGAATTTTTTGAGTTGAGTGCTGGTAAATGGTTTTCCCATCGGACTAGTCACCATTTAGCTTTTAAACAATCTGAAGACGGCAAATCAGACCTGGTTATTGAGAGTCTACCCGCAGATCATCCAGAGGTAATAAAACTGTGTGAACAATACGAAATTGCTCCCAGTGCAGCCTCCTGTGGGGCTAGAGTCACTTGGAACGGCACGATGGAATGGGATGAAGAAAAACACACTGGCTCTACTGTGTTAGCTACCATACCCGATGCGAACAATCCTCATGAAGGTAAGTTACTGCGAGAAATGGGCTATGCCGAAAAAGCCCCCGTTGCTGGTAGCTATCAGATGGGTAGCGATGGCGCTTTGACTCTGATTACAGAATACGAAACTATGTCTTCTGAAGAACGCTTGTGGTTTGCTAGTCCTAATTTACGGATGCGGGTTAGTGTTCTCAAGCGTTTTGGTGGCTTTAGTATGGCTTCCTTTACTTCGGAAATCCGGATGGGTGGCACTTCGACAGCTGCCAAAGCGTCAGAAACAGTTGATTCCACCTCCAGTTAGTTGAAGTCAGTTAACCGTTAACAGTTAACAGTTAACAGGGTTGATGTAGGGGCGGGTTGATTAAAATGATGTAAACCCGCCCCTACTGGGTTCTTACTCAACACTCAGCACTCTCCCCACTCAGCACTTTCCTATATTTGCAGCAAGTTAGCGATCGCCTGCGGTAGTGGTAGGACAATGATGATTAACAATGCCATTGCCATCAATCCTAAAATGTCACGTTTATTATCTAGTTCTGTGACATCATTCAAAGCAGGTTCATCAATCAAGGGGATGAATAATAAGATAATCGCCCAGATTAAAAATCCTGATTGTACTAAAGAAAGCAGTAGTAGTAATAAGCGGGAAATTTGACCAATGACTATTGCGGTTTTCTGCCCGAACATCGCATGGACAATATGACCTCCATCAAGTTGTCCCACAGGCATCAAATTCAACGCTGTGACGATTAGCCCCAGAAAACCAGCGATCGCTATCGGATGAAGGTTAATTGCTGATGTTGACGTTAACTGGCTCCCTAATGCCAGCTTAGAGAGCAATGCTAATAAAATGGAAGACTTGGGATTAAGTGCTTCCGGGTTTAAAAGTCCCGTTTGGTCAGTCATCGGCACCAATTCCGAATTAATCAAACCCCAGATGAGTAAAGGTAAAGTAACCACAAAACCCGCCAGTGGACCAGCAATACTCACGTCAAATAAAGCTTTGCGGTTAGGAATGGGACTACGCATTTGAATAAATGCGCCAAAAGTGCCTAAAAAGAAAGGCAAAGGAATAAAATAAGGCAGCGTCGCCCGAATTTTGTAGTATCGCGCTGTCAAATAATGACCAAGTTCGTGGATACCTAAAATAGTCATTAGCCCTAAAGCGTAGGGCAATCCTTGTAACAAAATACTTGGGTCCGATGCCAGTTGTTTGGGGTCAGCCCCGTCCAAGTTCGCGCCCACGAAAGTAGTAGTAGCCAAAGTAGCTAATACCAAAAATAAAGCTAATCTCGGACGTGTTACCTGTTCGGGCTTGCTGCTAGTATTTTTAGCGGCTTGAGTATTCGGCACAAGTACAAAGAAAGGTTTGCCATTGGAACCTTCTTGAAAAATTAGGAGAAAGCGATCGCCAAATTGCGCTTCAATATTGGCCTTAATCTGCTGATAAGCCTGAGTCGGTGTTGTTCTGATCTGACCCCGACAAATCACAGCCTGGGGTCTGTACTCAATGTTGTGGATGTAGTACACAGACCAAGGAAAACAATTTCTCAGTTGGGTTTCTTCAGTTGGTTCAATGGGACGCACTGGTACTGGTTCTGCGGTAGGATGAATAGCCGATTGTGGTTCAATAGCCTGGAGTTCAGTTTGTGTATCTCTTGGCGTTCTCCGACCCCATTGAAACAACAGCCAGTATAACAATACGCAGATAATTGATGGCCAAATCACCAGTGCGGATGGTGGAGGTTGTTGTGTCCCGTACACCAGTGTCCATCCACTCAATATCAAAGCTGGAGTCATTAACACCAGCCACAACAACCAAACTGGCGTGCTGGTCATTTGAGCAACGCTGCGTTGCACTATTAGATAAGTAGCTAGTCCCAGTAGGAGGAGAAACCAAAATGTCATGTCATCTTCAGTAGTTTGGAAAAAATGTCTAAGTAGCACCGCAGGGCGGAAGTCAAAAGGGAGCCTCCGGCACACTACGGAGACAAAAGTTAAAAAGCTTATACAACGAGCTGCTATTTACGCCGTGCTGTACTAGTGTGTCGGCACCACAGCCTTGACTACTAGACAGACTCTAAACCCCCATTTGTCTTGAACAACTTAACAGAAGTTATTAATTCTTCAGCTTTAATTCTTCAGAAATTAAACTCTGTTATTCAACTTTTACCACTCCTCAGTTTCGGTTTTTGCTCATGCGCCCCTTACCTCAACAGCCAAGTCAGACAGCCAAGCAACCACGTCCGGTGCTAGATAGCGTCTTTGCTTTTCCACCAAATCGGGACACATTAGGGGGAACCTCTTATCTTATTGTAGGAAACGAAGGCAATATCCTGATCGATTCTCCTGCGGACGATTCCACAAATCAAGATTTTTTGCGATCGCATGGTGGAGTGCGGTGGTTATTTCTCACTCATAGAGATGCTATTGGTAAAACAGTTGCAATTCAGCAAACCTTTGGCTGTGAAGTGCTGATTCAAGAGCAAGAAGCTTATTTATTACCTGGATTAACTGTCACCAATTTTACCCAGGAGTTCACACTCAATTCCACCTCTGAGGTAATTTGGACACCTGGTCATTCCCCCGGTTCATCCTGCCTTTATTACAGTGATTTGGGAGGTGTGCTATTTTCTGGTCGCCATTTAGTACCCAACCCTGAAGGCGAACCAGCACCATTTCGCACTGCCAAAACCTTTCACTGGCCTAGACAAATGAAAAGTCTTAAATTAATACTAGAACGTTTCACACCAGAAACACTCCAGTACATTTGTCCCGGTGCTAACACAGGTTTCCTCAGAGGTAAACGTGTCATAGATAATGCTTACCAACGTCTTCTGAGTGCTGAGTGCTGAGTGCTGAGTGAGTAGGGGCGGGTTTAAAATCAGTCTGTGGTTCGTCGAAATCCTTAGTAAACCCGCCCGGACACCGAATGCTGAGAGGTTTCTTTCCCCCTGCACCCTGCCCCTCTGCCTCTTACTCCCCAGTTCCGACTCCGGCTAATACGGAATTTGTTTTCAATAAATCCAGAGCTGCTTGATATTGCAGATCCTCTGGGGTGGCAATTTGGGCGCGGGTAATTGATTCTTGGGAAATTACTGTGTCTGGTTTAATGCCTAATTTGTTAATATCCCGATGCTGAGGTGTTTCGTACTTAGCAATGGTGACTGCCAAACCAGAACCATCGGATAATTCAAACAAGGACTGTATTAAGCCTTTCCCAAAGGTGGTTTCTCCAACCAACTTCGCACGACCGTTATCTTGTAGCGCTCCAGCGAGAATTTCACTGGCGCTGGCGGTTCCTTCATTGACTAAAATTACCAGAGGATCGTCTGTTAAAGCTGGGCCAAATGATTCAAAACTGCCCTGAATACCTTGGCGATTTACCGTGTAGACTATAGTACCGGAATTCAACCACAGACGAGCAATTTCAATTCCTGATTGTAATAGCCCCCCTGGATTATTTCGCAAATCTAAAATATATGCAGATGCGCCTTTTTTCTCTAAACTAGAAATAGCGTGTGCTAATTCCATTGAGGCGTTAGCGTTGAATTGAGTTAGGCGCAGGTAGCCAATGGGCGTGCCTTGAGGAGAAGAACGCAGGTCTGCTACCACAGGGTTAAGCTCAATGCGATCGCGCACTATTCTGACTTCTTTTTCTCCGATGCCATCTCGTTCAATCACAAGTGTGACAGAACTACCCACAGGCCCCCGCATTCTGGTGGCTGCTTCGTCAAGAGTCAAATTTTCTGTGAGCAGTCCTTCAATTTTGATAATGCGATCGCGAGGTTTAATCCCGGCTGCATCTGCTGGTGAATCCAGAATGGGAGTGACTACTTCCAGTTTTCCCGTCTCTGGATTGAGCGCAATTTGTAACCCCACCCCAGTCAGTTCACCAGACGTATTCACCTGCAAACTGCGATACTGTTCTGGGTCTAAAAAGCGGGTAAAAGGATCACCCAGAGTCTTGAGCATTTTCTGAATGGCGGCATAAGCAGCTTCATGATCTTTTAACGGCTTCTCCAGCGCCTTTTGCCTCGCCTGCGACCAATTTTGATGATTAAATGTGTCATCTAAATAAGTCCGATTGACAATTCGCCAAACCTCTGAAACTAGTTTTTGCTCATCTGTTAAAGCTGCTGCTGGTTGGATGAGAGCGCCCAGCGCCAACACAAACGCCAATAGCAGTGAAAATCCTAGCCTAAAAACCTGTTTTTGCATGAACCCCATTTCCAAATTTCACCTGATCCCAAATTGCCAAACAAACTGCCGTAATACAGCCAGGCGTAAATAAAACGATGCTTTGGGTTCACCAGTCGCCTGGATCGGGCAAACCCTCAAGTAGCGATGTTTCACCACTTCAAACCCTTCAAAAGCCTGTTATATAAGGTTTTTGACTTTTGACACTTCCCTAGGGGAGGCTGCGCGAAGTTGTTCGCTCAGGGTGAACTTTTGACTTTTAACGAACGCCTTGCTGTACCGTTTACCTCGTCGTTGATGAAATCTATATCTCAACTATGTTACTTTTTTTATAGAAGTGGTGCATTCCTCTCATCAAGTTGTTCCAAAAACTGATGCAGTGGATTCCACTCAACAAACGATAAGATCCGCTTGGTAACAAGCATTTTGGGTGTTAGCTTGCCAAGAGAACGCAATATATTCCATATTTACAGAGTGTTAAGTTTCTGAAAAGTCTTATCATTCTGAAGGCTGAAAAGCAAACGAAAAAACTCCCCTTTGTGAAAATCCCAAACTTGTTAATTGGGAGATTGATCAACCGCAACCGATTTTTAGGAATTTGAGATTGTATGGCCAACGTTTACGACTGGTTTGAGGAGCGCTTAGAAATTGAAGCGCTCGCTGAAGACGTAACTAGCAAGTATGTCCCACCCCATGTAAATATTTTTTATTGCTTGGGCGGAATTACCCTGGTTTGCTTTCTAATCCAGTTCGCTACTGGATTTGCGATGACTTTCTACTATCGGCCGACAGTGGCTGAAGCTTACTCTTCGGTAGAGTACATCATGAATGATGTTAGCTTCGGCTGGCTGATTCGCTCCATTCATCGCTGGTCTGCCAGCATGATGGTATTAATGATGATTCTGCACACCTTCCGGGTGTACCTCACAGGCGGTTTCAAAAAGCCCCGTGAGTTGACTTGGGTAAGTGGTGTCATCCTAGCTGTAATCACCGTTTCTTTTGGTGTTACAGGCTATTCTCTACCTTGGGACCAAGTTGGTTACTGGGCGGTAAAAATCGTTAGTGGCGTACCAGAAGCAATTCCCGTAGTTGGCGTTTTTATCTCTGATATGTTACGGGGTGGTTCTAGTGTTGGTCAAGCAACGCTGACTCGCTACTACAGCGCTCACACCTTTGTACTACCTTGGTTAATTGCTGTGTTCATGCTGTTCCACTTCTTAATGATCCGCAAACAAGGTATTTCCGGTCCTTTGTAATCTCATAATTAAGCCAAAATGCAAAAAGGCCACAGCTTTCAGTTTCCAGATGCAGATGTTTGTTTTAAACTTATGAGAAATCAGCAATTAATATCTTATAAGCGACAATAAGAACAAACACTTGTATTTGAAGCTGAAAGCTGTAAACCCCAACCGCAAGGCGGAAGTCAAAAGCCAGAAGTCTACCCTGAGCAAAGTCGAGGGGTCAAAAGTCAAAAATGATTTGAGACAGTTGGGCTATTTACGCCTTACAGTAATGGGTTGGTCTTATAGCTGATGGCTGACACAAATGCTTTAACTGAATTTGAGCAGGAGAGCGAATTAAAATATGTCAACGCAAAAAAAACCCGATCTGAGTGATCCTCAGTTAAGAGCTAAACTCGCCAAGGGTATGGGTCACAACTACTATGGTGAACCCGCTTGGCCTAATGACCTACTGTATGTATTTCCCATTGTGATCATGGGTTCATTTGCTTGTATTGTGGCTCTAGCTGTGCTAGACCCAGCAATGACAGGTGAACCAGCAAATCCTTTTGCTACACCTTTGGAAATTTTACCAGAGTGGTATTTGTACCCTGTATTCCAGATTTTGCGATCGCTTCCTAACAAACTTTTAGGAGTGTTAGCAATGGCGGCTGTGCCTCTGGGACTAATCCTCGTTCCTTTTATTGAGAACGTGAACAAGTTCCAAAACCCCTTCCGTCGTCCAGTTGCGACTACAGTATTCCTCGTTGGTACACTTGTTACCCTTTGGCTAGGTATTGGTGCTGCTTTACCATTGGATAAATCCTTGACATTGGGATTGTTCTAAACTAGGTAGCAAATAGCCTTTGACACCTGTATTTTCCAGATCATCTCCCAAATTTAGCAGTTGATTGCAGAAAGCTGATTTACTAAAAACGGCTGAAGCAATCACCAATGAAGTATTCTTTAAAAGTTACTCATACTTTTGGCAGATGTAATTTTGAAACTTACAGGTGTCAATTTTATTAATCCAAGTCGAATTTAGGATTGTTGGTGTGGGATATAAAATACATTTTCCACTCGAAATTCACTAGAAAGCTACAAGTACAGTCATTTTTTACTAAACTTTTATTCAAGTCACGGTCAATGCTTACCATAGTGCAGCAAGACCATCTGGCGGTGAAGAGCGAACTAAAGCTCCTGAACAACGTACAACAATGGTTTGAGCAATTCTGTTTAAAATATTTGTCTCAATTTGGCTGGTCAGAAAGCCAACTTTATCGCCTCAATTTAGCATTAGCTGAAGGTTTTACCAACGCAGTTCGCCACGCTCATGGTGCTTTACCACCAGAAACGACCATAGAAATTGAACTGAGTCTGTGGATTGACAGACTGGAGGTGAGAATTTGGGATCAAGGAAAACCTTTCAATCCCGATGCGATCGCAGAACCACAGCCAGGTACACTCCAAGTAGGGGGATACGGCTGGTTTCTTCTGCGACGACTGGCTGACCACGTTGTTTATGAACGCAGCGAAGATGGTAAAAATTGTTTACTGATATTAAAATATGCTAGAGAAGATTCAAAATAGCAGGTTTGATCAGAAATCGTGACATATAAAATAGTTTGTTCCTAAAATTACTTAATTTTTGGTTATTTTTACCGTAATTTAGTGAAATTTAAATGCGGATTAATACAGTTAAAGAAAAGTTACATTCAGATCATCAACCTCAGCATATCTTTGTATTTTTAGAGATTTTTGCCCGTGAAGGCGGTATTCAATCTTATGTCAAGGATATTTTTCGTGCTTATGCGGGATTGAATCCTGGCTGTAAAGCAGAAGTTCTTTTGTTGCGTGATAGTGCTGACAACTCAAATCCCATAGAGTCCGATAGTTTACAATTTCATTACTTTCAAAATAAGTCGCCTCAAATAGGAAGGCTGAAAATGGCAGGGGCTTTGCTCAAGTTTCTGGTGCAAAAACGCCCCCAGCACGTTTATTGTGGTCATATTAATTTAGCTGTACTAATTAAAACCCTATGCCAGCCTTTGGGTATTCCTTATACAGTCCTGACTTATGGTAAGGAAGTTTGGGAACCACTGAAAAACAGTGAAAGAAAAGCTTTAGCCTCAGCAAATGCCATTTGGACAATTAGCCGCTACAGTCGCGATCGCGCTTGTGCTGCCAATGGTCTAAATCCTGATAAAATCAAGATGCTACCTTGTGCCATTGATGGCAATCAATTTACTCCTGGTTCTAAACAGCCAGAATTAATTGCACAGTATGGCTTGGATGGTACTAAAGTATTAATGACCGTGGCGCGATTGTGGTCAGGAGATATTTACAAAGGTGTAGATGTCACAATTCGCGCCCTGCCCCTAATAGCACAAGTATTCCCAGAAGTCAAATATTTAGTAATTGGTCGGGGCGATGACCAACCACGATTAGCCCAGCTAGCAGAAGATTTAGGGGTGAGCGATCGCGTAGTGTTTGCGGGTTTTGTGCCGACAGAACAGTTAATCGCCCACTATCGCCTTGCTGATGCCTATATTATGCCCTCTCAGGAAGGCTTTGGCATTGTTTATCTAGAGGCGATGACTTGCGGTATCCCCGTGCTATCTGGAGATGATGATGGCTCGGCTGACCCCTTGCAGGATGGTAAACTGGGATGGCGAGTACCCCACCGCGACCCAGAGGCGGTAGCAACAGCTTGTATTGAAATTTTGCAAGGTAACGATCAGCGTTGTGATGGGGAATGGTTAAGAGAACAGGCGATCGCACTTTTTGGTATGAAAGCCTTTCAACAGCGTCTCCAAGAACTACTTTTATCCTAAGTAGTCAGCCCATAGTCCCAAGACTCAATTAATATTTCTTGACTTTTGGGAGTTGACTCTGGGCTTTTGACTCTCCATTAAACTCGCTATCCTAGAGGAAGAGCAAGACAATTATTTAAAAAATGAGCCTAAAATCTTTGCAATTGAGTCTTGAAAATCTTCGCCCTTGGCTCACTGTGTTAGCAGTTTTCTGGTTGCTAGCATCATTAGGCTTAGGGTGGTTGGTGAATTCGTTGTTAATTATCTTTGGTTTGCTGTTCTTGACACCCGTTGTCGCCTTCTTAGGGTTTCGCTGGTGGCTACAACGCAATTTAGTTAATGATCAGTGTCCTGTCTGCAATTATGAATTTACAGGCTTGAATAACACCCAGTTGCAGTGTCCTAATTGTGGAGAGCAATTATCAGTCAAACAAGGTCATTTTCAACGCTTCACACCAGAAGGTACAATTGACATTAAAGCAATTGAAATACCAGCCAAATCACTGGAAGAACAAAAGTGATCCGACGGTATATGTATAATTACTGAAATCAGGGCGGGCATCTTTGCCCTCACCCACAAGATTTATATTATGAGATGATTCGGTCATCAATTGGTAGAGAAAAATCGCGAGACCATTCATTCCAAGAACCAAAATAATTTCTGCTATAAATACCAGCTTGTTGTAAAGCCATCATTGTATTAGCAGCCCTGGAACCTTTAAAGCAGTAAATATAGACAATCGACTGGGAAGTAATACCCACAGATTGACAAATTTCTAAAATTTCTGTTGGTGAGCGAAACATCGGGATTTCCGAGTCGCAATTCATTAAACGATGCCATTCTAGCCAGACTGCATTCGGGATTCTGCCTTTGCGAGGACAAAAATCAGGGCTGTAGGGAGAAGAATTTAGTCCTTAGCTGGTTCAGGAACAGAAACAGACTGGACTGGTAGGTTAATGTTCAAAGAAGTATTTCCCGTTTCCTGGCTTGATCTCCTCAACCGTATTAAAGACAACAAAAGACTAATTACATACTCTGGTGAGGTGAATATCTAAACACAGATGAATTGCATTTAATTGGTATTCATGGGTGTTCATTTGTGGTTGATGCGATCGCATTCACTCAAAATTATTTAACTTAAGCAGAATTTTACCCACGATAATAGAATTAACCCTGTCGTGAAAATGATCATGGAAACCCTCACCTTAAACATACCTCCAAGCGTAGGTTTAACCGATGAGCAGTTTTATCAACTCTGCATTGCTAACGAACCTTGGCAATTAGAACTTACCCAGACTGGAGAATTAATTATTATGCCACCAACAGGTGGAGAAAGCGGAATTAGAAACTCAGATATTAATATAGAACTCGGTTTATGGAACCGTAAAACCAAGTTAGGCAAAGTTTTTGACTCTTCCACTGAGTTTAAATTACCTAATGGTGCATATCGCTGTCCTGATGCGGCTTGGGTGAAGTTAGAACGTTGGGAAGCTTTAACCAAAGATGAAAAAAGACGTTTTCCACCGCTTTGTCCTGATTTTGTCATTGAACTGCGTTCAGAAAGTGATAGTTTAACTAAATTACGCCCTAAAATGCAGGAGTATCAAGAAAATGGTGCGCGGTTAGGTTGGTTAATTGATCCGCAAACACCTGCGGTAGAAATTTATCGCCCAGGACAAGATGTAGAAGTTTTAAATTTCTCTTTTGATCAACCTCCTCAACTTTCTGGTGAAGCAGTTCTACCTGGTTTTGTTTTAGATTTGGCGATTATTTTAAATCCATAGAGTAGGTTACAGAAAATACCTGTTTATTGTACAACTCCAAATCAAGTGTACCCAGCTATGGCAACACCTCAGTTAATATTGGTATTGGTGTTTTGTTTTATGAGTTAGAAATTGAATAAAAAAGGGCTAAAGCCCTGACTACGAACTATAAAGCTAGAAGCAGGGAAAATTGCTTTGAGTTAAATAAGATACAATATGATTGCCGATCGCGAAGAAAGCGTTTATGTCTGAATCCCAGCTTGACTTTTTATTACAGGTACTCCAAGCAACAGCAGATAGTAAGGGCGATGCCAAGGTTATAGACCCACTGCTGGAGGCAAACCAAGAGAAGCTTATGAACTTTGCCCAAGTTTTACGGAGTTGGGCAGATGTAACTCTAGCAGCATTGGAAATAGAAAAAACGCGCAAAAATACTGTAGTGGTTATCGGCAATTTCAGCAACTATATGCAGGACTTTCCCAGGGGAAACCGGGCAGATAATTTAGAAATTGCGATCGCAGGTTATGAAATTGTACTCACTGTTTTTACCCAGGATCGCTTTCCCTATGAATGGGCGACAACGCAAAACAACCTGGGCGCTGCTTACAGTAACCGCATTCAAGGAACGAAGTCTGAAAATTTAGAACTGGCTATTTTTTGCTACCAACAAGCACTGCAAGAATACGCACGTGATCGCTTTCCCAATGAATGGGCTAGAACTCAAAACAACCTGGGTAATGCTTACAGTCAGCGCATCCAAGGCAAGAAAGCAGCAAATTTAGAAGATGCCATCTTTTACTACCAACAAGCACTGCAAGAATACACCCCCGAAGCTTTTCCTCAAGACCATGCCGGAACTGCTTTCAGTTTGGGTTTGGCTTACAAAGTCGCTGAACGTTTTGCAGATGCTTACAACATTTTAAAATCTGCCATTAACGTTCTAGAATCTTTGCCTAGTGGAATTATTTCTAGCAGTCAAATTAAACAAAAACTGGCAAAAGAATGGCATGAACTCTATCACTGTATGGTGGAAGTTTGTCTGGAATTAAAATACTACAACCAAGCAGTTGAATATATCGAACGTAGCAAAACGCAGAAATTAGCCGAACTGCTGGCAAATCAAAGTTTACCAAAACTACACTCCTTAATCAGCTTTACTGAAATTCAAGGATTATTAGATAACCAGACTGCGATTGTGCAGTGGTTCATCTTTGATGATTGCTTTCGGGCTTTTATCATCACTAAACAAGACCAAACACCCCGCATCTGGAAATCTACTGCTGAAGATTTACAAGCTTTAGATAATTGGTATCACAGATATCTAGAAACTTACTCTAAAAATCAATCTTTGTGGATAAATCAGCTAACTGAACAACTGCAAAAATTAGCACAAATTTTACATATTAATGATGTTCTCAATTTAATCCCAAATACCTGCAAATCTTTAATTTTTGTCCCCCATTGTTACCTGCATTTATTACCGCTTCATGCTTTACCTCTAACGGGAAATAGAGATAATTATCTGTTAGACAAATTTGCTGGAGGAGTGAGATATACACCCAGTTGTCAACTATTAAAGTTTGCCAAACAACGAGAATATCAGCCTCAACAAAGCTTATTAGCTATCCAATATTTCCACGAAAATCGGCGTTATACGAATCTGGAAGTTGAAGCGATTCAGGGTTACTTCAATCCCACTATTATTTTAGAAAAAGCACAAACCACCAAATCAGCTTTATTAACAGTCGTCGCCAGTTCCCCGGATGTGCAAGTCGTGCATTTTTCTGGTCGCTGCTACTTTGATAGTAAAAATATTAACTTAGAAAAATGTTTAACTTTAGGTGACATTTTTAAACTCAATTTACCAGAATGCCGCCTCGTAACTCTTTCCGCCTGTGAAACAATACTTGCTAATTACGTAAGTAACACTGATGAGTATATTGGTTTACCAACTGCTTTTCTCAAAGCCGGCAGTTCTAGCGTAGTTAGTAGTTTGTGGTCTGTGAATGACTTTGCTACTGCTTTATTAATGATTCGATTTTACGACAATTTGCACTCTCTACCCGTTGCCCAAGCACTTCGTGAAGCGCAGTCCTGGTTACGCAATGCTACCAAATCTCAGTTTATCCACTGGATGAAAAATCACTCAAAAATCAATGAACAAAATCAGCAAACTATTCAGCAGTATCTCAAATGGTATAAACCAGACGACAAACCCCTCAACGAATCGGTAAATTGGGCGGGTTTCTGTGCTTTTTAACAACTTTTGCCTAAATGCTAATCCTATTATAGCGATCGCCCCCTCAACTCATGCACAAAATCCTACCCAAACAAACAGCTTCCATGTACACCCGTGATGGTATCCGCCTAGATGCAGATATCTATCGCCCCGATGCTGAGGGAGAATTTCCCGTTTTATTGATGCGCCAACCCTATGGAAGAGCGATCGCATCTACCGTTGTCTATGCCCATCCCAAGTGGTATGCTGCACATGGCTATATTGTAGTTATTCAAGATGTCCGAGGAAGAGGCACTTCTGCAGGCGAATTTCAACTTTTTACCCACGAAATCGCCGATGGAGAAGACACCGTAAACTGGGCTGCTAAACTCCCTGGTAGTAACGGCAAAGTGGGAATGTATGGCTTTTCCTATCAAGGAATGACTCAACTATATGCCGCAGCTGCAAAACCACCAGCATTAAAAACAATTTGCCCAGCCATGATTGGCTATGATTTATATACAGATTGGGCTTATGAAGGTGGTGCATTTTGTTTACAAACTAACCTCGCTTGGGCAATTCAATTAGCTACAGAAACCGCCCGTTTACGAAAAGATCAAACAGCCTACGAAGCATTATTTGCTGCGTCTCGTAATTTACCTGTAACTAATCCCGAAATTCTCCAGGAACTCGCCCCAGAATCATTTTATCATCAGTGGCTGACATATTCTCATCCCGATACATACTGGGAAAAACTTTCGCCTAAAACCCACTTACAAAATGTTGATTTGCCCATATTCCATATCGGGGGATGGTTTGATACTTACCTGCGAGGAACTTGGCATTTATATCAAGATATGAGCGATGGGCAAAGCCCCGCCTTTCCTACGGAACGCTCCGCGAACGGCGATCGCAGCACTCAACCCCAACATTTAATCATCGGTCCTTGGGCGCATTTGCCTTGGGGTCGCCAAGTCGGTGAAGTTGATTTTGGTGTTAATGCTGTCAGTCCTGTAGACCAGATGCAAGTTCGGTGGTTTGACCAGTTTCTCAAAGGTATTAATACAGGATTACTCGAAGAAGATCCTGTTTGTCTATTTGAGATAGGAAGCAATATTTGGCATAGTTATCCAACTATCCCTATAGTAAACCAGAAATCTTATTTTTTGTCAACCACTGGACTGGCTAATATTCGAGAAGACTCCGGAACCCTCAGTCCAAATTCCCAAGCCCAAATTCCCAATGCCTTTGATGTCTTAGTACATGACCCTTGGCGACCTGTTCCCGCTTTGGGTGGTCATGCAGCAATGCCGGCGGGTGTTTTTGAGCGATCTGCTTGCAGCAGCGCTTCGCTATCGCATCTTGACTGTCGTGCTGATGTTTTAACTTATACGAGCGAACCCTTAACAGAAAATTGCCATTTACTAGGGAATGTCGCCGTGGAAATCTTCTGTAGTGCCGATCAACCCAGTTATGATTTGTGTGCGGTGCTGTCAGAAGTGCATCCTGATGGCTGTGTGTATAACTTAACTCAAGGTTATGTCCATTGTCCTCCAGGTTCAAAAGACGCGCCGACCAAAATTCAACTGCAACCTATTTGTGCGCGAATTGCTCAAGGTAATGCCCTGCGTTTAAGTTTGAGTGCTGCTTGTTTTCCTGCTTATGCGATGAATTCTGGAAGTGGTACAGTAAGAAGTAGTGGGGAGTTGATGAATGCTCAGGTAATCACAATTACAGTAAATTGTGGAGATGATTTTCCTTCTCAAGTTTTGCTGCCGTTAAGAGTTAGTTTCACGCAAAGGCGCAAAGACGCAAAGAAGAAGAAGAAGAAGAAGAAGAGTTAAATTAATGGCAGCGAGTTTAGCAGTTTACAGCAAAAATTAATTTACCGGATATTGAGCGAAATATCTGGATGATTTTACTATTGAAGCAGAGGAAACAGATGGAAACTAAATTAACGGAACCATCAGCAGCACTCACTGAAATTCCGGCTGGCTATCTGAATATCATGGGTTATGTGGATGAGTCGGAAGTTAATGGCCCTGGAACTCGTGCTGTTGTCTGGGTTCAAGGTTGTCCGCGTGAATGTTCTGGCTGTTTTAATCCTGAGTCTTGGTCTTTTGGGATTAACCAATTAATTTCTGTTGATACTCTGGCTGAAAATATCCTCAGTAAACCTAATAATACAGGTGTGACTTTCTCTGGTGGAGAACCTTTTTGGCAAGCTACTGCATTAGCTTCTTTGGCTCGTAAGTTGAAAGCTGCGGGATTAAATACAATGTCTTTTTCTGGGTTTACCCTTAAGCAGTTACAGTCTGAATCAGCACCACCAGATTCGGCTGCACTATTAGCAGAATTAGATATTTTGATTGATGGTCCTTTTGTGGACTCTCTCGCAATTAATTCTCCCACGTCTTTGGTTTCTTCTAGCAATCAAGGGGTTAATGTTTTTAACCCAGATTTAGCAGACCAGATGACTTGGGCGAGTGACCAGATAGAAGTCCATATCCTTAAAAATGGTAGCAGGATTGTGACTGGTTATCAAGGCGGATTGAGTAATTCGTAGTTCGTAGTTCGTAGTTCGTAATTCGTAATGCTCCCTTTCCTGCGGAACGCTACGCGAACGGGAGAGCTACGCTAACGTAATTATTAAGAGGGTACAAGTCCCCAATGGTTGCAACTACGAATTATTGAACATCTCCAAGCAAGAATGTAGAGACGTTGTATACAACGTCTCT
This sequence comes from Anabaena sp. CCY 0017, assembly GCF_963920885.1. Classification (NCBI taxonomy): domain Bacteria; kingdom Bacillati; phylum Cyanobacteriota; class Cyanophyceae; order Nostocales; family Nostocaceae; genus Anabaena; species Anabaena sp. CCY 0017. The sequence goes on from NZ_CAWUDG010000008.1 coordinate 74,112, forward strand.
ACAAAGGTTATTTATGAATTAACCACTAATTTGAGATTCTACTAAGCCGATGGGACAAGCAACTTTTGTTCCTCCTAAGCCACAATACCCGTTGGGGTTTTTGGCTAAATATTGCTGATGATAGGCTTCTGCGTAATAGAATTCAGGCGCATCTAAAATTTCTGTGGTAATTTTGCCATACCCTGCTTTGCTCAGAGGTTCCTGATATGCTTCCCGTGATGCTTCGGCTAGCTGCTTCTGCTGTGGGGAATAAACATAAATTCCGGAACGGTATTGAGTGCCAGCATCATTACCTTGGCGCATTCCTTGGGTGGGGTTATGGCTTTCCCAAAAGACTTTCAGTAGTTGAGAGTAACTAATCACTTTGGGGTCAAACACAACTAAGACTACCTCGTTATGACCAGTCATTCCAGTACACACTTCATCATAACTGGGGTTGGGGGTACTACCAGCAGCATAACCCACCGCAGTTGTATAGACTCCTGGAAGTTGCCAAAATTTACGTTCTGCACCCCAAAAGCAACCTAAGCCAAATACTGCTTGCTCCAATCCTTCGGGAAAAGGTGCTTTTAAAGGGTTTTTATTGACATAGTGTTCATTGGGTACTGGCATCGATTTTGCTCTTCCTGGTAAAGCTTCTTCAGGAGTGGGGATAGCCAACTTTTTACCAAATCCAAATAGTCCCATAATTTTTAACTCTGATTTCTCATAAATTTCTTTACCTTACTTAATATTGTAAAGAATCTTGTACAGGTTGGGGAGTTATGGGAATTAGTTTATTGTTTAGCGTCCAATCATTGCGGGAACTGATTCGGAGGAATAGTGCTTTAGGAGTAGTTGAGCATCTACACATTCCTGGATTTGCTCTACCATAAACTGAATCATCGGCTGGGCGACTTGACATTGAAGAGTTCCCATATTGTCGTAGGTTCGCTCACTGGGAATAGCTTCAGCAATGGGAACTTGATTACACTGGCGGTCAAATACACAACGATGGCAGGTTTCTAAACGCTGGTGTCGTAGTTTGAGAGTATCCTCATAGGATTTGGTGGCAAAAATCTCTGCTAAGGGCTGACGAAACACATTCCCCATCAAGCCTTCTGGTAGGTAGGCATCACCGTGATTGTAGATATCGCCGTTAGTATTCATAATTAGCGCCCATTCTTCATTTGCCGGCTCATAAGCCTCAATTTTATGGCCTTGCAGATGCCGGATAGCGGCGGTGAAATAAATCCATAAAGGCATGACGCGAATATTGGTTGGTTCAGCAAATTGGGCTTTGGCTACGGATTGCAGGGCGCTGACGGTGGCGGCTGTGGAAATTAACAAGGGACGTATTCTTTCTGGGGGATCTTCGTGGCTAAAAATCGGCAGGATGCGGTAATTAATGCCGAGTTCATTAAAAAATTTATATGTGGGAATTACGTAATCAATATTTTGAGCGTGTAGTACTGCGATCGCACCGAAGCCAATATTCCGATCTATGAGTCTTTGTAGATTTTCCAGTACAGTATCTTGGGATTGACGACCTTTAATATCTACGCGCTGATCACCAAAGACATCCAGGGATACTCCTAACGAAATATTCAGTTCTGCTAGTAAATCCAGTGTCCGATCTGCAACTTTCACTAAATTACTCTGCACAGAGGTGGTGTATTCAATTCCAGCCTCTCCTAAATATCTACGCTCTAACTCACAGAACTCTCGTAAATATGATTCGGGCAAAAGTAGGGCTTCTCCCCCATGTAAGATCAGATGAATGGGTGTCTGCTTTTGGCGCTGTTTGACATAATCAGCTAGATGGCGAAAAAAATATTCTACCCCTGCTAATGGCATCCGTTCTTTATTGGCAAGTTCTGCATATTCATAGCAATAAGTGCAGCGAAGATTACATAGCTTGCTGAGTTTCATGATGATATGCATAACTTTGATTTATTAATTTATGGCTTTGAAAAATATGGAGAGAACAGGAATTTAATTTTCCTGTTCCCTGTTGAAGCTTACTTGGAAATGCTGCCAGGAATTTGTCTAGTGGGAGTAAAATTACGGATATTTGTTGGCTGAATCTTATTCCAGGTGTCTATCACTCTACCATTCTGAAGAATTTGGTTTTTAGGAGAATCGTTACTAGCATCCCGTAACCATTCTCCCCATTTACCAGGTTTGCAATCTGCTTGTGTCCCGGAACAACTGGAAGATAATTTGTGGTCAGTTACTCTACCATCTTTGACTGTCAGCGTTTGACGGTCTGGCAATTGATAAAATCCGTCTGCTGCTGGTCGAAGTTCACCTGACTTTGTTTGGAATAATACAATACCCTTTTCCACACTAATGCGGCTGGCATCAAATTTCTCTAATCTAAAGTTTTCTGTAGTGGTAGGTCGCTTATCCATGAGGATTTGAGCCTGGGCTGAGGGAATTATCCCCTCTCCTAAAACGCTGAATAGTTCGCTAACTAAACCAGTTTGAGCTGCTGCGGAAAATCCGGCGATCGCAATCAAGGCAATCACTGTATTTGATTCTTGCTTTGATTCAGACATGAATTTTTCTTGTATATGATCAGACAGATACAGTATAACTCATGTACGATTTATCAATGAGAATTGCACATAATTTTTAAAGACAAGCGTGTACTAAAGGCAACAAATGACCTAATTGTTCTTGACCATTTACGGCTAAGTCACTGTGACATAAGTAAACTTTTTCAGCCACGCGAGACAGTAAATCTGCAAAAATCTTGCGTAATCTTGCTTCTTCTAGTGAATTTTCATCTTCTGCTGTCCAAGGTTCCCCTAACCTGTCTCTCAAGAACAATGGCGCTGCAAATAGCGACGCAGCACCACCTTTTGTCCATAGAGGGGAACCAGCATCTAACCAGAAATGCCAACGGTGAAATCTTCGACTAGAGCGATATTGGAATATAGTTGCTAAAGTGACAGCTTTTCTGGCTACACCAATGGGACGCAAAGGGTAAGGGTTGGCGGTAATCGTACCACGTCGCAATAAGTGTATAAATTCGGCAACAGTTGCGCTGGCTTCTTCCCCTACTGTACTGGGGTTTATCTGTCGTAAACGGGTGTCAATTTCCCAGTAGTGTTGAGCAGTTTCCAGTAATTCCCGCAGTGCTGCCATTTGGTCGTAAGGGGGGTTGCTATCCTTACAAATAAAGTCCTGAATTGCTAGATATAACAGAGAAGTTGGACTGGGAATCAAAGGCTGTGTCTTCTGTTTTTCTAACCACTGTAAAATTTCACCATAAGCTGTGGTGGCTGCATAGCCAATGCGATCCCAGCGCTCGAATGCTGATACTGGTAGTAAATTAGGATTGTCGGGATGAGGTTTAAAACAGTAATCTGCAATTAATCCGGCGCGTACTGGGTCGATGCGAGTGGGGGAAGACGCGATGAATCGCGTCTGTACAAGAGAGTCTTCTGAGATTTCTTGTTTTCTACTTAAGATAACTAACATCTCGGCTACGGCATCTCGATCTACGAGGCGACCTAAACCGGGATAGACTAGAGCCAGCATGGTGAGTAAGGCTCGAATCACAGGCGAACTAATTAAGGGGCGTTGCTCGTGGAGTGATTCGACTGGGATATTTTTCTTGGCCAGGATTTCTACTAAAGTATAACGAGCGATCGCATCTAAACCTGGTGCAATAATTGCCACATCCTCTGGTTGTACTTTTCCTGAATCAATGGCTTGAACAATTTCTGCTGCTGTTTTCCGCAGCAATTCGGAGCGCAATTTGGTTTGAATTAACTGTAATGAGTTTGGTAAACTCGATATCATCATTGATTCTGTAACTAACTCTAGCATTGGGGGTAAAAGTTGCTCTGCTAGACTAGGTACAGGTGATGTCGTTAATGTTTCGATCTGACAACGCCCTGCTAAACCCTCTAAATACTTGGGATCTGCTCCCAATCCCAGACGCACTGCGCCATCAGGGTTATAGCTAAAAGCCCCTACTGCGCCTTGATCTAGCAAAAAATCAAACAGTTGACGGGCTACCGCCGGATAATCATCGACATCATCTGCTAGTACGGCGTGATAACGTTGAGTTAATTGTTGTTGATAATGGCGATCGCTTAATAAATTCTGACTATAAAGTTCAGTAATAATCCCATAGCTAAGTAATCCCCTTTCTAAACACCAGTTGCGCCAATCAAGTAATAAAGATGCCAAAAAATCCGGTTCTAAATCTATGGCATTTTCTTGTAAGCCTGTTTGCAAAATCTGGCTAATATCTTCACAGGGTGTACCACTATAAGCCGCCAATTGGAATAAATCCAAGATGCGACGTACCAAACGAGACTCATTCACTCCCGCAGGTTGCAAAGTGGCTGCATCTAATCGGGAATGCCAAAATTTCGTTGCTAATTCCTGTTCAGTTTCCGGGCGTAATCTTACCGGAAATTGTGCTTTGAGTTTTAACGACTGAATCAATAAAGGCCAAAATAAAGTAACTTCATCTTGAAAAAAACCGAGCATCGTTTTGGCACGAACTGGATATTTTCCCTGAGTTGCCGTCACAATTTTATCAGCCAGATCACGGCGATTCTCACTATTGGCAGCTAAAACCAAAATTCCTGGCTCTATCTTGGGGAGAGATGAGATTTGTGATGTTCCCCAACCTTGTGGCTGACTTGGTTTTTCAGTATAAAATGAATCAAAAGTATGTTGTTCACTGTGCAACCAAGCACAAAAACTTTTTACCAAACGAGCCGTCTTACCGCTACGGCTAGCACCAACAATCCAAATAGAATGAGAAATCACAAATCCTCCCCTTATAGATTTGCTAGTATACTGCGTGCGTTAACTTAATGATCAGAAGCACTATTAAATGCTGAATAATTGCCGACGATGAGAATACCGTTTTTTAGTCAGAAAGTTTACCCTTTTTTACTGTCTGCTTACAGATGGTACTTACTCACCCCAGAGCGTTCATTAGAAGCAGCTTATAAAGCCGCACTACAGATTAAATCCATAGAAGACGAACATTTTAATGGTCATAAAATAGACTTAAACTTAGCCATTTACAGTAACAGTGTAATGGATTATTTTGAGTCAGAGTTAAAGCAACAATTAAAAATTGCCAGGATGCGACTGACAGAGTTTCGTGCCAGTCGTTTATTTTCTAATGAATCTCATCAAAGAGCGGCTCAGAAAACAGGAATACAATATCCTAGTTCTGCCTTAATTTTAGAGAAATTACAATTCATTGATCAAGTCATTTCAAAATATAACAACTTAGAGAATGAAATCAATGCTTCGGCTTTACTAAATCAACCTCAAATCATAGAAATTGATCCAACTACCTCTGTATCCTCACCAAAAAAAATACCAAATCCAAATCAAGAACCGCAGAAAAAGCAGCGAGGTAAGGCTGATACAATGGGAATATTGCCTCGGTCGATTTTAAGCACTATCGGCCGTCTGCAAGTTGAATTAGATCCCAATGCTGAAGAAGATGTTGTTAAAAATTTTCGTCAGACTCAAAGAAGAACTATAATATCTATTAGATTTATTTTACTCTTAATTATAGTACCTTTATTAACTCATCAAATCTCAAAAGTCTTAATAGTAAGTCCGATAATTAACCATTTTAGAAACCCTGAAGCAGCACCCATGTTTCTTAATTTTGAAATGGAGGAAGAAGCATTAGTAGAATTACACAAATTTGAAGAAAAAATCAAGTTTAAAAACCTGATTAATCACGCCCCTGCATTATCTGCTGAAGAGATAGAAATCCAGATGGAGGATAAAGCACGTGAAGTTGCTGAAAAATTTCGCCGTCAAAGTACCAATGCGATTAAAAATGTTTTTTCTGATATTTTCTCAGTGGGTGCTTTTATTTATCTATTGATTATCAGCAAGTCTTCTATTGCAGTCTTAAAAGATTTCTTTGATCATGTTGTCTATGGTCTGAGTGACAGTGCTAAAGCATTTATAATTATTTTATTCACGGATGTATTTGTCGGGTTTCACTCTCCACACGGCTGGGAAGTAATTTTAGAAGGTGTATCACGTCATTGGGGCTTACCAGCTAATAGAGATTTTATCTTCTTGTTTATTGCCACCTTTCCCGTGATTTTGGATACTATCGTTAAATATTGGATTTTCCGTTATTTAAACCGCATATCACCTTCCGCAGTTGCTACATATCGGAATATGAATGAATAGTTCGTAATTCGTAATTCGTAATTCGTAATTCGTAATTCGTAATTAAGAAGGTCATATCAAATCTAGGTTAATCACTTTATAATGGCTTTTATAGCTCTTTTCACTCTACAGGAGATAAATTTGATAACCAATTTTCTGCTGATGATGATGATTGAAAATGGATAATTTCTAGATGGGCATATTCCAATTCTTTGAATAACAAAGGATATATTTTGCGGTTTTTGCTGTGAGTTTGCAACGCCCACAACAAGATAGAATCGCGGCTAGAAAAAGTTGTTTGCCATGTTTCTTGATTACCATTGCAAACTTTTTCTTTTGTGATTACCCGTAAAAGAGTTCGCCATAATACACGACTCATTACTACTGACAAAGGATAATCTAGCCAAATAACTGTATCCGCCTTTCCCCAAACAATATCCCGTACCATGCTGTAATTCCCATCAACTACCCAGGTATTACCGGATAGTGCTTGAGAAACTCGGTGGCGGAAAACTTCATCTGACACTTCTACCCAATTCGGTTCCCAGTGTAGATAGTCTAGTTCTACATGAGAAATGGCGAGGCGCTGGGAAATTTGACGTGCTAAAGTCGTTTTCCCAGAACCACTTGTACCAACTACAGATATTCGCTGCATTGATTTTCTCTGTGTTCTCTGCGCCTGGTGTGGTTCGATATCTTTTAAGTTGTGTACTCAGCGTTAATTTTCACATAGTCATAACTCAAATCACAACCCCAGGCTTTACCAGAACCATGACCATTACCAACGTTAACGGCAATAATCACCGGATTATCGACTCGTTGACCTTTAATTATGCTTCTATCCACAGACAAATCATTACTACTGTTAGTAGCAATAAAGTCTGGTGGTAAAGAGGAATCAGCCACAGTTTGTTTTAAATATGCACTGGCTGCTGCACGGTCGAATGGTACTGGTTGACCATTTTCTAATAATAAGAAATCCCCTAATTTTATTTGCAGGTTGTCTTGTTCAAAATTTACACCTGCACGTCCGGCGGCAGCGGCGATACGTCCCCAATTGGGATCGCGGCCAAAAATGGCAGCTTTAACTAGAGATGAACCGGCAACGGTTTTAGCAATTTGACGGGCGGAAACTTGATCATAAGCGCCAGTTACTTGCACTTCAATTAAGCAAGTTGCACCTTCGCCATCACGTGCGATCGCTTTGGCTAAATGCTGACATACTGCTGTTAACATCGCTTCTAATTTCTCGGCTTCTGCACCCATTTCGGTAATTGCTGGGGTGCGAGATTGACCATTAGCCAAAGCAATTAAACTATCGTTAGTGCTGGTATCACCATCTACGGTAATGGCATTAAAACTTTGGTCAGCAGCCCTACTTAACATTTGCTGCCACAAATTAGATGAAACTGCTGCATCACAAGTCACAAACGCCAACATCGTGGCCATATTGGGATGAATCATCCCCGAACCTTTGGAAATACCACCAATGCGGACGGGGCGATCGCCTATGGTTGTTTCTAAAGCAATGGATTTTGTTACTAAGTCTGTAGTAATAATTGCCCCGGCTGCGGCATCTGAACCCGTTGGGGAGAGTGCTGCTACTACCTTGGGAATACCACTGCGTAAGGCATCCATCTTAATCCGTTGACCAATTACGCCAGTAGAAGCCAGCAAAATCGATTCCGGGGAAATCTTCAACTCCCGTGCTAATATTTCGGCTGTTTCTTCGGCATCACGCACACCTTGTATCCCTGTGGAGGCGTTTGCTTGACCAGCATTGCAGAGAATTGCACGGGCGCTGTGTTTAGCTTGCAAGCGTTGACGACAATAATCTACACAGGCGGCTTTGACTTGACTAGTGGTGAATACACCAGCTGCGATCGCCTCTACATCTGACCATATCAAAGCTAAATCGGGCAATCCCGAAGGCTTCAGTCCTGCGGTGATTCCCGCCGCTTGATAACCTCTTGGTGCAGTAACACCACCAGAGATTTCTTGCCAATCTGCCATTCTTCTTCTCTCCACAACTGTTAGCTGCTTGACTGGCGATTATACCAAGTATTCACTGCCAAATATTCGCCGATCATGAAATAAGGAGAGCTACATGAGCAGCTCTCCAGATCATCAGGGTGCATCTACATAGCACAGTATAGCATTTTTGCAGTGAGGTGTAATACCCATTATTAATTTTTACTATTAAATATCAATAGTAATATTTCTTTCTATTCATTAAGAGATATAGAGCAATCCTATTTTATTCATCTATAGGCTCAGATCCCCGACTTCTTGAAGAAGTCGGGGATCTTTATGTTCATAACTTATTGAGCATTTCTATATAGATAGATAGATACTACAAGAAATATACATTTTTCACTAATGCTAGTATAAAACTATTTGACCAAGTAATTAGTTTTCGAGTATGACATTGGCAATAAAACCCCCTGTAAAAAGTCTTAAAGACTACGCTTACCAGGCAATTCAACAACACCTCAAAAAAACCTTAAAATGGGAGAAACCCGTTAAGAAAGATGAAGACCCAGAAGCATTGCATCAAATGCGCGTCGGGATGCGTCGCCTACGCACTGCAATCAGTAGGTTTACTTTAGTCCTGAATTTACCGCAACCAGCCAACGATAAAAAAATTGGTAAAATTGCTCGTCGTCTTGGCAATCTCAGAGATATAGATGTCCTCAAAGAAACCTTGGAGACTCATTACCAACCACATTTACCTCACAAAGAACAAAAGGTTTTGCAAACAGCTTTCAATGTTTTAGATAAGCAACGTAAACAGGCATTATCCAAGACGCAGAAAACTTTACAAAGTAAAGAATACAATTCTCTTAAACAAGAATTAGTAGATTGGTTAGAACAACCCATTTATCAGCCTTTAGCTTATCTACCCATTCAACAAGTGCTACCAGATTTACTCTTACCTGAAGTGAGTAATTTTTTGCTACATCCGGGATGGCTAGCAGGAACTAGTATTGTAGACTCAGAAATAAAGGTTTGCACAAATTGGCAACCAGAAAATATAGAACAAGAATTAACCACTCAAGGCGAAAGTATTCATGATTTACGGAAACAAGCCAAACGAGTGCGTTACCAAATGGAATTATTTAGTGACTTATATGATGAGACTTATGCAGCTTATGTTGCCGAAGTCAAAAGCATCCAAGACATTTTAGGAAATATGCAAGATAGTGTAGTTATGGGTGATTGGCTTGAGGATGTGTTTAAGTCAGAACTTGATGATTATTTGCCAACAATTGCTACTTTATTAAAGCAAAATCGTCATCAATTATGGCAACAATGGCAACCTTTACAAGAGCGCTATTTGCAAGCTGAACACCGACACAATTTTCATTTAACAATACTAAATCCCATCCCCACAGCTATTTCTTAAACAATCATTTTAGCGGCGAGTAGACAAGTTGATGGGGGCTTCAAGTGATAAAACATAAGTACTACTTTGAGGGATCTGGACAACACGGATATTTTCTGGGGAACCTAAGCCTGTCAGGAACCCAACAATACTTCCCAGCATTGCACCCCGGTCAAACTGTCTGGGATTACCTTGGCTGAAAAAGCCCAAAGTATCTCCACCAATCTGGCTCCAAATCGAACTATTTTCCGCAGCTTTGTCATTAGCGCGTTTATAGGTAATAGTAGTACCGGGAATTGTCTGACTCGATGCTTTAATAGCAACAATGCGACCATTAATCACCAAAGATTTAGCGACAATGATTGCACCCCCATCTGTAGGCTTGAGGTTAATAGTTACAGGGGCATCTTTCGGCACTATAATATTACCTTGATCATCTTGAATAGCATCAGTTAAAGGCACGGTTAGAGGATACGCCTTGTTTTGTCCAACATCAATGGTAACAGATGCTGGAAATCTGATAATAATTGCTGTATCTTGAGGAATTGTCATCTCTTCACTAACTCTTTGAGTTGGAGATTGCCCAGCAGGCTGAATAGGAAGAGGTTGAGCGCTAGCTGGCAATGTAAAGGAACCTAACAGACAAAGAGAATAGGCAAGGCTGAACAACAGTTGCATTTTCATGGGGCGAGAAACTAGCCTCAAACGCTTATTAAATCAAGGATACAGCAACTCATAGTCAAAAAAGATAGGTCTAGATTTATAAATCAGACATATCAGTTTAGAGCTAATTTATCTACCAGATGCTTACAAAAGAGGGCAGAGGACAAGAAGCCTAGGAAATAAGCCTAATCAGCGCAGAGCGATTTCAATCGCCCCTGCCCTCTGCCCTGCCTCTTCTGTTTAACTAACCAATTAATTTTTGCCAGGTCATTCCTCCGACAATGCCATCGGCAAGTAAACCATTTTGCCGTTGATATGTCCTAATCGCTGTACCTGTCTGAGGACCATAGATACCATCAACACCAGCACCTACACGGGATTGTATATATCTCACAACTGGACCGCCAGCATGGTTAGGTCTGACTATTCGTTTAGCTAAAATCAGATTAATTGCATCCCACGTATTTGTGTCTGCAATTCCAGTCGGTGCTAGTCCAACAATATTTTGAAAATTTACTGTTGCAGACCTTGTTGCCGGTCCGGTGATATTATCTTCTACCAAGCGTCTACCATTTGCATCGTTGATTTTTAATTGATTTAAGGCTCTTTGCAGTCTGATGATTGTAGTATCTGTATTCAACTCTTCATCTGGGACTGGACTAACGGGAGTGCTAGATACTTGACCCGTCAAGCCTTTAACGATGGCATTAGCAGTTGCTTCGGAATCAAAGATATTCATATCTTTTGGTGAATCGATGAAGCAACATTCTACAAGAATTGCAGGCATTCTCGTATTTCTGAGGACATATAAGTGGGAACCACTTTTAACGCCACGATTAAAAAATCCTAATCTGACAATTTCATTTAACACTGGTTGAGCAATTCTTCTCCCAGCATCACTACTTGCAAATACTTCCGTACCATTAGCCCGACCATTAAAAGCGTTAAAATGTATTGAGACAAAAACCTCAACTCTGTTAGTATTCGCCGTATTAATTCTTTGAAAGAGTGAATTCGTTACAGAAGTAGACCTATCTGGTTTACACGGTATTACTTCATGCCCTAAAGCCCGTAACTTGGAAATAACTCTGTTTCCTACATCTGTGTTTAAAACATCTTCAGACTTGATTCCCACAGCACCTGTGTCTGGACGAGAATTATGCCCAATATCAATGCCAAATTTCATCTGTTGAACCTCACCAGTTATGCTTATAAATTCCGATTACGTCATCAAAGGTAGTGTATCGGATAAACCACTCCAATAATCATGGCAAATAAAAGAACGAAGCAATCAAGGCATAGAAAGGTTTGTTGTCTACAAAAGGCTACGCTAATTAGATGGTACGCGAACGCAGTCAAGCATTAGATCATACTATAATATACGAAATATATTTTATACTGAGCAGTAGCTTAAATATGCTGTAAAGCCCTGTGGGCATGGCTGCGCTTAGATCGTATCGCTAAAGCGAAAGCTAACGCTAACGCGTAGCGTCTCGTAGAGAAGTGGGGCGTTAGCCAGTAGAAACCAAGTAGGGGCGGGTTTATTAAAATTATTATTGATAATTGAAAATATCTGTAAACCCGCCCCTACATCAAGGCTTTGGGCAATCAACAATGTCCTAACCTCCTTGGCGGTTGCTTTACATAGTTAGGTTTATTTCAGCTTAACTACCGAATTTCCTGGTTTGGAGAAGAGTTGCCGTACATTTGAGTTAGCATAACTTTGGGTGTTTGGAGAAAGGTGATGAGCAAAAAAAAGTTGCGTAAAACTGGGAACGAAAAAGGCAGTTTAGCTGTCGAAATGTTTAAGACAAAAATGATTCGGCTGACAACACCAGTTTTGGCTATAGCTGGATTGTTGGCGATGACTGCTCCAAGTGTAGCTGTGAAGACCTCTTCCGCCAATGATTACCGTGTCTGTACAGCTCGACTCTTGAATTTGGGTCTAACCGCACAAGCAGTATCACAAGGATGTGCAAAAGCACTGCGTCCGAGAGACTTGTCTGCTTGCGTGGTGAAAATTAATCAGCGAACACAAATTAGTGCTGTAGATGCTCTCTCTTCCTGTGAACAAGCCCGGCGACCTGAGAACTTATCTACTTGTGTTGTTGGTATCACCAGAAATACTCAAGACGCTATTCACACAACAGTTTTAAACTACTGTGTCCGTAGTTTATTGCCTGAGCGTTTTGCTCAGTGTGTGGTGGGCTTACGTAGTGCGCTTGATATTGCACCTACCCAAGCGATGGATACTTGTATCGATGCCAGTGACCGTGTTAGTGGCTTTTCACCTGCATCTACACCACAAAATAGAGTCCCCACCGAATTTAGTCCCTCTTTTGAGGTGACTCCGATTCCAGGGCATTCGGAAGGTCAATAAAATATTACGTCTTTACAGCTATTTTCAGGTAAATAGACCACACGCTAGGGGCGCAAGGCCTTGCTCCCCTACGACAGATGTGGTTCAAATACATGAAAACTGATGTAAGTTGACGAATTGTTTCTAGGCTGGGCTTATAGCCCGCCTAGTTTCTTGTGTGGTAAAAAAACACTAGTACAACCTTGGCTACATAGCTTAAGACAGTGTTGATTGCTTAAAGACTTGAAGCAATGGGGTTGATACTTGACAATACGCAACTTAGTTGCTGTTTCTGGTGGGTTTTTCAGCATTTTCCTGATAAAAACATCGATTTAGTGACTGAAATACTTAAACTTAGCAAACCTTGCAAACCAAGAAATAAAGTTAGCTAATAGAAAAATAAAAATGCGACTATGTTTTGTCAGGCTAGGCATATAAACCAAACCTCTAAGTCTTCAGCAGCAAACTGAAAGTATTTATTTTTTAATATCTTGGGATTAAATTCACCAAGAACTGGATTCTATGTAAGTGGATTGCCTAGCATTACTGCCTGGAAGTCAAAACTCAAACTTGTATTCCGTGTCCTCCTTGTCTAGGTAATGGGCTATTTTTATTTATCAGTCTCTATAGGTGTTCGCGGAGCGTCTCGTTAGCGTCTCCGCAGGAGAAGAGAAGCAGATTCCCGTAGGACATAGTATTTCTATTTACAACTTGCTGTACTAGTACAAGGTGTTAATGGTATAACACCTTAACTATCAGTCTTCTTTTCTGCCAAACACCATCTGTAAAATCATGGGAATTCCACCGCTTTGGTGATACCTATCTGCCCAAGAGCGAATGATTTCATCTAATTCTTCCATTGCTTGCTCCCATCTTTCTGCTGGGATATCAAGCTCTTCTAAGGCTCGCATGGTATTTGGTCGCCGTTCTGCCCAATCTTTCATCATGCGGAAATACCTGGCGGTATCTTCCACCATAATGTAAGTCCGTTCTTGATCGTCTGCTGGGGCATAAAAAGGGCGGGTCAGAGCGTAGAAGGGCATTCCCCAAGGAGAATCAATGCGCGTTACTGTACCGGAGTAGAGTAGGCGACGTTTGATATGTTCTGCTAAAGCTTCGCTCAAAGGCATTTGATGCTCAGGTGGCAATACTTCTTGCGATCGCTTGTGCAAAAATTCAATTAGATCCAAAAACTCAAAAGAAGTGGTCAGTTGAGCATCAGGCAGATTACTGGGTAGTTTCTGCTCGATTTGCCTTTTTTCTTCGCTGGTCAAACTTGTACCAGGAACACGGGATCTTCCTGGTTGCCAAGGAAACTTTTCCATCCAGACATAAGGTAACTGAATCAGATAGCGGGGTTCTTGAGAACCTAGCATCTTCAACAATTTGCCTTCGGTCAGCGCTTGTCTGACTTCCTCTACAATGATTTTTACCCGTTTTGGCTCTAGGTGATGCAAGTGACCGGTCATCCGCAGATTTTGCCCTTGCTCCAGATAGGTCATGTATATCGCACACTTAGCTGCGGTTGCGGCTGCATCTAAGAATGCTCCATGCCTATGCCCACTCGTCCGCATGGCACTAAAAGCCAGATAAAGCATAATCTGATCCATCGCACTGGGGCTAAGACGCTTGATCAGATCTATGTCGTTACTCATATTACAGACAGTTGAATAGCACGTTTACAGATTTTTTATTCGCACAGAAACAAGTAGTATACACCCAATTGAAGCCAATGTCTTGATCCAAATCTGAGAGGGTGTTTAAACTCCGATGTGGTCGGGAGTTAAACATGATAATTTCTCTTCAGAGGGTAGGCTTTACCGCAATAAATATCTGGTGGCTTTCACAAAAAGTATGTCTTTTCAAAAGAATTACTTTTTATTAGGCTCAGAATAACTGCTGCTTGTGTAAAACTTTCCGGCAGATGCTTGGGAGTTATTTAGGAGTAGGTTATCTACTGACCTAAAAACACTGGCAGGTTTAAGCAGAATTTGTAACCCAATGTATTGCTTACAAATTACGGCAATTTTTTGGCAGTATCGGCAGTTGATTGGAGGGACAATCATCTACCTGAAATAAGGTGGATAATTCCAAATTCAAACTACCTTTTATTTTATTACAACATGATATTCTATTTTTGGTCGTTTTTGTATTAATTTTGTATAAAGCAAATTATTGGTAATACTTCTATCATTACCATGTAACTGTTTAATATGCAACTATTTATTAGGATTCTCTGATGTTCCACCAAAGAGTATGAGTTAAAGTTTAATAAGTTCTTTGGTATTAACAGGATGACAAAGAAACCTCTGAGGCATATCAAACTACTTAACACTCAAATTGTATCGTTTATACGTATAGTGTCAAGGGGTATGATTACTGAATTATTCAGCTTTAGCAGGATACAGGTAAAAGTAAAATTTCAAAGACTATAGGAATTGGATTTTATTTGTGTATTTACTGGCTGGCTGAAATCGCTCCGATCCCATTCAAAATTATTAATTCAAAGGATTTAGTGCTGAGTGCTAAGTGAGTAGGGGCGGGTTTAAGCAGTTAGTCTGAGGTTTGTCAAATCCTTAGTAAACCCGCCCGGACACCGAGTGAGGAGTGCTGAGGATTGAGTAAAAACCCAGTTTCTTGAGGGATTGGAGCCATCAACACTTTTTTAATATCCTTGGTGATGGCTATACCTCAATCTAGGGCTTGGAAGTAAGGACAAGGACTGAGAAATCAAGGTGAAGGCTTTATTTCATGTTGGTAATTTTCCAGGAATAAATTTGGGCGTTTGCATTCTGAAGTAATTAATTCAAATTTTCTTGTTTCAATTTTGAATTATTTTTTGGGGATTTTGAATTCAAAATCCGTTATTTAATTTTCAGAGCTAGAAGGTTTAACCTGAGTTCGCATTTTCTCAAAGCTGTAAGCTGCTACGCCAAAACTTACGAACACTACTCCCATAATTTGAATAACTTCCAGGGTTTCTTGAAGTATTAAACCAGCAAAAACTACGGTTAAAATTGGGACACCTGCTCCGATAATCGCTGACCGTAATGCACCTAATTTGCGAATACCAACATGGTTAAGTACATAGCCTACGAGAGTTAGAACACCCAAAATAAAAGCTGTCAGAATTAGTTCCAGCAAATTAGATTGGGGAACAGCAATACTCAAATTACTTGGTAAAGGTAGCATCAGACAGATAAAGCTCAACACAAACATGGTGCTAAAGTTAATTAACGTAAAAGACACTGGATGCAGTTTGGTGGCACATACCCGCGTCAAAATCACGTAGCAGGCAAAAGCTACCCCAGCGAAGATGGCTGTGCTGCTTCCCAGGGAGAAATTCGCCATACCAAGGCTTGTAGAACCGCCTAAAACCAGTAATTCACCGCAGAAGACAGCACCCATAGCCGCAGAGTGGAATCCACTGGGGCGATCGCGGAACAGTAGCCATGAGAGAAGGCCGCTAATGATCGGGTAGATAAAGAACAACGCGATCGCTGTTCCAGTTGCGACCTGACCAATAGCCAAGTAGATCAGCACCTGAGATAAAAACAAAAAGCAACCACTGGCGATCGCAAACTGTAAAGTTTGCTGTTTTTTGACATTACTATTAGCAGGGGAATTACCACGTAATGGTGCGATCAGATTTTGCATATCTTGCCATACTTGTGGATGCATCATGGGAGCCAAAAGCAACATTAATGGCACAACCACCAGCAGGCGAAGCATTAAAATTAACAGGACATTTCCCAGTGTTGGCGAAATAATTCCCTGAATCTCTAAAACGCCCAAATTGTCGAAAGGTTTAAAAAACATCCCCTTGATGGCTATGTTGTACAGCGATGATACGACTGTTGACAATACAACTAGTAAGAAACCTATCTGAACAGGCGAAAAACTTTGAGAGTTAGGTGATTTTGGTGATGTCGGTTTTGCTTCTTGCTTGGTGACTGAGTTAGAACTTAGGGGTTTAGTCTCAGGTTTCGATAAGTCTCGACTGATTACTGAACTGGGTTCGCTAGCCTTTCCTGACTTTGATGAGAATTTAGTATTGCGTTCAAATGATTCCCGGCTGGGTAATGAATTTGATTCGCTAGCTTTTGGAGACTCTGATGGAATTTTAGTCTCACGTTCTGACAACTCCCGACCGATTACTGAAATAGGTTCGCTGATTTTTGGAGACTCTGGTGGAACTTTAGTCTCACGTTCCGACAACTCCCGACCGATTACTGAAATAGGTTCGCTGACTTTTGGAGACTCTGGTGGAACTTTAGTCTCACGTTCCGACAACTCCCGACTGAGTACTGAACTAGGTTCGCTGACTTTTGGAGACTCTGGAGGAATTTTAGTCTCACGTTCCGACAACTCCCGACTGATTACTGAACTAGGTTCGCTAGCTTTTGGAGACTCTGAAGGAATTTTAGTCTCACGTTCTGACAACCCCCGAATGATTACTGAACTAGGTTCGCTAGCTTTTGGCAGTGTTTTGTTTGATGGTGCTGTAGAAGCATCAGTACTTTTGCTTTCAGATAAATTACCAGTACTTATAGAACTACTCCTGGTGGCGCTGGTTGGGATCACTCCTACCTGTAAACGTGTCTGAGACGAACGGGGCTGCTGTGGCTCCGTCGGTTGCACAGGAGTGGGTGGTGATGCTTTTTCGGCTGGTTGCGAGATTTCTTGTGTTGTTTTGCCTAGTTCACCGCGCAGATGATTAATAAAATTCTCTACAATCGCTTCCCCTTGCTGCTGTTGGCTCTGCATCCGAGACAACTGTTGGGAAAGATTATTTTGATAATTTTTCAGTTCCTGCTGTAACGAGTTAAAGGTAATCGTCAGGGTATCATCCAAAGTGCCAAGCATTTGTTTGGCATTCTCATTGTTATCCCCGGCTGACTTCATAGCAGATCGTTCCTGGGAATTACCTTCTACTGATTTACTGGCTAAATTTGCCAGCGATGATTGCAGTTGGGAGGATATATGCTTTGCTAAGGCTTCTGATAACTGACGAATTAATACTTGCTGTTCAGTTATTTGTCGTACCTGTTGTAAATGTTCCTTTTCCTCTAGCAACTGTTGAACTTCGTCAGATAAACGGGTTTTATCGGCTTGAAGCCGTTTTATTTCTTCCTGAAACGATCTGAGCATATTCTGCTGGAGACTTTCTAAATCCTCCACTACAGCCCATAAAGCTGTCTCTGCTGCTCTGGATAGCTCGCCTCTGACTCGTGGGTTGTCTGGTCGCTTCTCAAATCGCCCCATTAGCTTCTAACCTCTAACACCTTGAAGATAAAGCTGCTTTCCGTAAACTTGCTTGGTACTCATAGTGATTTCCTGTATTTTGTCAGGTAAATTCAAGACTTTTGCAGGAATTGCGTACATAAATGTAATTTTGTCATGCTGAGTACAAGGTTGGCAAAGTATCTAGTTTATTTGCCTAACAGCCCTAATATACTGTCTTCCCTTGAGCATCACAGAAATGCCTGCCATTAGACTGATTTAAATGAACGTTTCTCTAGTGAGAGTTGATTAGGAAAAACAAAACACTTAATATAAATACTTGTTTTTTTAGTAGCAACAGTAAATCGAAAGCTGATCAATACGTGTATTGCCACAACAGGATTGTCAAAGTTATGGCTTTTTGTGTCTATTTTGACAAAATGTAACTTATGTGACAGTTTACATTCTGAATAGATATTAAACTAGCCTTCCGCAGAAATTTAAAGTATTACTATCCCCTGTACATTATTTTAGTGAATTAACTGCAATTCTGCAAAAACACACTCGGTTTTTGGTGTTTTAGCATGATGCTTTTCAACAGAACAGTCAGACAAATATAAATTGTCAAATCCAGAATAAATATTAGAGGAATAACATCCTGGCAGTGCTAAAGATGGCGGCGCTGAGGATTGCACTCACGGGAAGTGTAATTAGCCATGTAACTGCAATACTTTGTAGTGTTTGAAATTTAATGGATTTGATATTTTGCACCAGTCCAACACCGACTACACCACCCACAAGAGCATGAGAGGTGGAGACAGGTAAACCAAAGCGTGAGGCTAGGAGAATGGTAGTAGCGGTTGCAAGTTCGGCACAGAATCCACTACTAGGTTGCAAAGTAATGATGTTTTCGCCAATTGTGGCAATCACCTTTTCACCCCAGAGAGCTAAACCAGCGACAATACCAGCACCACCAAGGATTAAAATCCAGATGGGGATAGTGATGCCATTAATCGGTACGTTACCCGTGCGATTAATATAGATAACGGCAGCTAAAGGAGCGATCGCATTGCCTACATCATTAGAACCATGAGCAAAGGCCACAAAGCAAGCACTGATAACTTGAAAGCGACCGAATAGGCGTTCAATAGGAGTACTGAGTGGGGACTGGTTAGTAGGGGAGTTCTGAGTGGGGAGTATTTGCTCTTTGTCTGCCGTATCCGCAACTCCTTCTAACTGTCGCCAACTAATGACTGTGAGTGCTATGGCTGCAACTGCACCTGTGAATAAGGGAATGTCGTAACTAGGTAAGTTTAAACCAATGCGTTCATTCAAGTAATTAGTTAGGGGTTGCGTTAAGGAAGGTAAGACAATTACACCAAATATTCCTAGCAGAATTACACTCAGCCAGGGAATCCATTGTTGTAGCTGTGCTAATTGATTTGGTTGATCCAAAATCCAGTGCTTGATTTGACTGTAGAATAAAGCGGCGATCGCACTACTGATGATTGGCGTGAAAATCCAGCCAATGGTGACTAAGCCAATTGATGACCAATTAATTGCATCTACTCCCACAGCTACCCAACTAAATCCAGCGATCGCACCTACAACTGCATGAGATGAGGCTACAGGTAAACCCTGTGAGGTGGCGATTTGCAGCCATAAACCACAGGTAATTAACACCGTCACCATCCCAATTAAGTAAATTTCTGGTGTAGCAGCGAATAAAACAGGATTAGCAATTTTCGTGGCTAAGGTTTGGGATACTTCATGCCCAAATAATACCGCGCCCGTAAACTCTAAAATCCCAGCAATAATGATCGCCTGTTTCAAGGTGATGGCTTTAGAACCAACTGAGGTTCCCATTGAGTTGGCGACATCGTTAGCGCCGAGATTGCAGGCGACGTAGAAGGCTAGTAGGGCGATGAAAATTAATGTAATGGACATTTAGCGTTGGGGTAGATGGAAAGAAAATAGCGCGATTCTCAGATAAATCAAAAGCAAGGGCTTATCGCAAAATATCGAGAAGCGCTATAAATATTTTCTACTGTTATCTTGTTTGCCCGGATTACGGATAAATTAAAATTTTGTATGTTGTGGGGTTTGGTGCGATCGCTTGCTCTACAGCTGCTGATAAGTTTTGTAATGGATAGCGATCGCTAATCAAGGCCTGGACATCGATCCGCCGATTAAACACAATCTCCGCCGAGAGATTTTGCAGCCGATAAGACGAACTGTAACTACCCATCAAATCAATTTCCCGACGGTAAAGAATATTCGGGTTAATGGGGATTTCCACTTCATCGGGGAATTCTGCGAAAAACAAAATTTTACCACCTTTGCGGGTACATTCCAGGGCTTGAAAGAAAGCTTTGTCACTGGGAACAGCTAGCAGGGTGACATCAACGCCCATCCCCCCAGTCAAGGCTTGAATTTTGGCAGGTAAATCAGGATCACGGGCATCAAAAGCCGCTTCTGCACCGACAGCCAAGGCTTTTTCTACTCTCGATGGTAGCAAATCAGTGGCGATCGCTTTCGCCCCAAAATGCTTGACTAACATCACAAACATTAAGCCAATTGGTCCCGCACCAGTCACCAAAACAGTTTGTCCGGGGGCAATTTGGGCTTTTTTCACAGCCTTCAGACAGCAGTTAGTTGGTTCAACAAAACTCGCCTCTTCAAAGCTGATATGGTCAGGAATAGGAATTAACCCGCCATTCTGGACAATATGTCCGGGAACCTTGACATACTCAGCAAAACCGCCACCACTAGCGTTAAATCCGGCTGTGGTAGAGATATTCTTATAGACATCGCACATGGAGAAATTATCATTCATGCAGTAGGCGCAACGCATACAAGGAATGTGGTGCATCACCGCCACCCGTTGTCCTACCTGCCAAGATTTTACTTCAGAACCTATTGCGGCGATCGTACCAGCAGTTTCATGTCCAAATATGCGTGGTGGTTCATACAGAGGATAACGAATTTTTTTAATATCTGACTGACATAATCCCACGACTCCCACTTGTACCAGCACTTCATCGGGTTCTAGGGTCGGGACTGGAATTTCTTCGTAAGACAGTTGATTAACACCTCTAAATACCTGTGCTTTCACTTTGGTTTTTCCCCACTCGTTGTTATTAAACGCAATCAACGAAATCATCATAATTCAGATAGCTGTCAATGAAGCAGGATATATTAGGGTGTTGCTTTAAGTTATATATATGGAACTAGATGAACTTAAAAATTCTGTGAGAGCAGGAGAGTTTGGGGCGATTACCTTAGACACGTCAATTTTTGATGCTCAAGGTTTAAGACTGGAATCAGGATTACTTAAGCAGTTGGAACAATTTCAAGATAGTTCAACAAGACTGATTCTTTCCGAAATAGTCAAAGAAGAGACGTTATCGCATCTCATGAAAAAAGCGAGAGATGCACAAAAGGAAATTGAAAAATCTTTGAAACAAGCCAAGGAGCATTGGCGCATCCAGGATCAGGATATTAAAGAGATAAGAGAAATAGTTTTTGGTGAGCGTGAAGCGCAGGAAGTGGTATTTGATCGATTTAATCAATTTGCAGAGCTTACATCATTAGAAATAGTTGAAGCCCAAAACCATGTGATGCTCGGCGACTTGATACAAAAATATTTCAAAGCTAGACCGCCGTTCTCGGAAACAGGAGAAAAGAAAAACGAGTTTCCTGATGCCATTGCTCTAATGTCGTTAGAGACATGGGCGAGTAAAAATCAAACAAAGATTATTGTTGTCACATCCGATAACGATTGGAAGAGTTTTTGCAAAGACTCTGAAAGGCTGATTGCTGTTAATGACTTTGCAGGAGCTTTAGGATTATTTCAGCTTCAAGATGCTGATGACATCTGCAAATATCTATCGGAAAAGTATGAAAAAGGTGAATTAGAAAATGTCCAAGAGGCTATTTCTAATGCTTTAGAATATCAAATGAGCGATCTTGAAATATATCCAGAAGTGACTTCCTCTTACATATATGAGCAGGATTCAACAGAAGTAACTTTAAACGGATTTGAATTTAAGTTATTAGAGACTCCCAATTTAATCTTTAGACCAGTCAATTTTGATGATGAAAGCTTGGTGGTTGAATCGAGATTGAGCGTTGATGTCTACATTGAATGTAGCTTTTCATTTTCTGTGTACGATTCTATAGATAAAGATGAAGTTCCATTTGGAAGTGGTAGTGCAAATATTCAAACTAATTTAGACGTAGATATTTTAGTTTCGTTTGTAGGGAGTTTGGACAAAGTTGGCGCAGAGATTGAGGTTGCCGATGTTGAAATTGAGATTAAAACGATTGATGCCGTTGATTTTGGCGAGATTGAGCCAGATTGGATGGGTGAAGATTATGATTACTAAAAAGCGGCATAACAATCCGCCTACACCCTAAAATAATTACTATAAAATTTCAAGTTAGGATGAAATAAGCGAGAGAGATTTTATTGTCATGAATAATCTGTGTAAAGCTGCGCTGAATTTCTTTCTTTCTTCAAAGAGGCAGGATATAATATTTGAGACTTCTTCTGGTCTTGAATATACATCAGCAGACATTTAGCAATATATTCTGCTAACTTTACAGGTACAGCGTTACCAATCATCTGTTCTAAATCAGTTTTGGAACCTGCAAAAATAAAATCATCGGGAAAAGTTTGAATATAGCTTCTTTCACGAGTAGTTAGAGGACGTGAATTAGGTGTTACTGGCGCAGCATCTCGCGGATGTTGTTGATAATTTTTTGGTATTGGTCTATTTACACCTCGAACCGTGGGACTGGGTTCGTCAATACTAAAAATTGCTCTTCTTTGATAAGTTCTAGGATGTCTATAATAATATTCCAGCCCTAAACTATTTCCGAGATAATCTCTAATAGTTTTAGGTTTTGTAGACAAATTAGCGTCTAGATAAGGTTGCAGTTTTTCGTCCTCACCACCAAGTTCTCCTATACAAAAGAATCTTTTTCGCTTTTGTGGTACACCGCATAAACTCGCATCTAATACTTTTTCTGTTAAACCGTAACCAGCAGTTTTAAGGATTTGACGGAATTCTTTATATTTATTACTTTTGCTAAACCTGGGGACATTTTCCATCACAAACCATTGGCTATGAACACCAGATATTATTTTAGCGAATGTAATACTTAAATCGCCTCTACCTAAATCTTCATTCCTCTTACCAGCACTAGAAAAATCCTGACACGGTGGACCACCAATGATCACATCAGGTAAGAATTTATGAAATAATGCATAATTGCTGTTTACCTGACTCAAGTCATATTGAAAAATTGGGTGCTGAAAGTTTTGCTGATAAACATTAATTGCAGAGAGCCAATTATCAAAAGCAGCTACAATTTCAAATCCAGAGTTTTCAAACCCTAGTGATAAACCGCCGCAACCAGCAAATAAATCTATAACTTTTAATGATGAAGACTGCAATAAAAATTTTTCCTGCATACTAATTACACATCATTTAATTTAGCATCAAAAATTTCTGGATTACTCAATACAATGGCATCAAATCTTCTTTCAGGGCTTAAAAAATTTTGCCCCCCGCCTAAAATTATATTATTGATTTCTTCTTTGCTGATTCTGGGTTTAATCAAATTATCACAAATCATATATGGACGAGTTTTAGATCCACTTAAAGCGAAAGCCTTATCATTTTTTGTATTGTATGTTAATGTATCTATAACTAATTTATGATTTACTTTACCATCAAGTGCAAATTCATATAACATTTTTGCTAGCCATATCACAGAACGCATAGGTCGTTGTATAGTTTCTTCTGATTTAGCTAATCTTTTACATATATCGAAGAAGAGTCTAGTAAAGCCAAAGTTACTCCAAACAAAAATATCTAAGCAGTTTTGATAAAGCTTTGAAGTTTTACCAACAGTTTTCCATATAGGCTGCATAACTAATGGAGATTGGAGTTCTAAATGATCCGCTAGTAATTTATCCAAGCATTCTACCAGTTGTGAAATAAAAGGTAATACCTGGCGTATACTTAACCAGTCTTCAATTAGACTACACACGGGATGAAGATAAGTTAGTAATTTATCTCTATTATTTTGAAATTCATAAGCAATACTCAGAGCCAGATAGACAATAGTATCTGGTCTGATCACAATTTCACAACCGTATTGATTATCTGGTAATCTATATGTAGAATTATCGGGTAATGCTGTTAATTTAATTTCTATTCTTCCTAGACAAGCATTATCTCTATTCATGTCATGAGTGACTAGATCAACTCTTGGAAGTTTACCTATAATAATTTTTCTATAAGGTACATAATCACTTTCAAAGGAAAAAAATAAATTTGAAGACAGAGGAGAAGTTCCCAAGATTTCACTCACCTGTATTTCTTTATGCTTGATTTTTAATTGTTCGTCCAAAGTTAAATAATTAAGTTTTAACCCTTGACTATACATATAACAAGCTAATGAGACAGGAAAAGAATTATTAAATTGATTTTTACCCCAGCTTTCCCTTTGAGAAAAATCTCTATTAGAATGATTTAAACCAAATAAACTGGCTTCTATTTTTTTGGGGTTCATCAGATTTATCTTAACAATGATATCAGACAACAATTTTAGTATAAATTTGCAATATCGCAAAACAACCAGAAGCGCTATAAATATTTTCTAGCGTATACCCGTGCTGTTACCTTAACTTTTATCCCTTGATCATTCATAGAGGTAGCATGAGTCCCCTGAGTTAAATTACAAAGTTCCAAAATTGTAACTCAGAGGATAAAATTAGTAACGAAAACTCAAACAAAAACTCAGCGTATCTTTGCGCTAACCTTAGCGTACCTCTGCGTTTAAAAAATCCTCTCTCATTTCCTCTTCTCAACTATTTTAGAGACTTATATCCAAATGACACAACAAACATACACAGCCGATGTCCTAGTTGTGGGCGGAGGAACCGGGGGAACGGCTGCGGCTATCCAAGCGGCGCGACGGGGAGCAAATACTATTCTGGTGAGTGAATTTCCTTGGTTAGGGGGAATGCTCACCTCTGCTGGAGTATCTGCACCTGATGGTAATGAATTAATGGCATTTCAAACCGGATTATGGGGCGCATTTTTACAAGAATTACGGCAGCGTCAACCAGAAGGATTAGATAATAGCTGGGTGAGCTTTTTTAGTTATGATCCCCGTGTTGGAGCCGAGATTTTTGCAGATTGGGTGCAGGAATTATCAAATCTGCATTGGATTTCTGGACAAGTGCCTTTAGAAGTGTTGCAACAGGGTAATTGTGTAACTGGTGTCAGGTTTGCAGACTTCACCGTTTCAGCCAAAATTATTCTCGATGGTACAGAATTAGGTGATTTATTGGCTTTAGGAGAAATACCTCACCGTTGGGGCTGGGAGTTGCAATCTGAGTGGGGAGAAATTAGCGCCCCAGCAGATTTTAATCATCTCACACAAAGATATCCGGTGCAAGCCCCTACTTGGGTCGTGGTGATGCAAGATTTTGGTAAAGATGTTGCTCCAGAAATTCCACCTGCGCCTAATTATGATCCTTCCCTGTTTGCAGGTGCTTGGGATAACTATGGTGCAGAGAAATTCTTGAATTATGGACGCTGGCCAGGAAATCGATTTATGATTAATTGGCCTATCTGTGGTAATGACTATGGCGAAGGTGTAGGGCGATTAATCGAGTCAGAAGTAGCTAAAAAGGAATTTTTACAAGAATCTCGCTGGCATAGCCAAAATTTCGCTCATTTCATCCAAAAAAACTTGGGGAGACGCTATGGTTTGGCTGAGTCAGTTTTTCCTTGTAAAGCTGGTGCTTTTGCATTGCATCCTTATTACCGTGAGAGTCGTCGCTTGGTGGGACTAACTACTGTGCGAGAACAGGATATTTTGCCAATGGCTGGGGGTCAGGTAGCATCTCTGTTACCCGATGCGTTCGCCGAAGGTGTTTGCGAAGCAATCGCTGTGGGTAACTATGCCAACGATCATCATTATCCTGGGTTCGACTTGCCACTGCAACCGAAATCGATGCGTTGGGGGGGACGTTGGACTGGTACACCCTTTACTATTCCCTACCGTTCCTTAATTCCGGCGGAAATAGATGGTTTTTTAGTTTGTGAAAAGAATATTTCGGTATCTCATATTGCTAATGGCGCAACCAGATTACAACCCGTAGTTATGGGTATCGGTCAAGCTGCGGGAATGGCTGCGGCTATGTGCATTGAGTTGAACTGTCAGCCGAGGGATTTACCTGTCAAGGAACTACAAAATGCTTTGTTAAAATCTTTACCAGATCCTGCGATAGTTGTACCTCTATTTAACTTAGATATCTCAACCCAAAATCCGGAATGGCTAAATTCGCAAGTGTATTACTTAAATGACCCGCCAGCCTATCCATTAAATGGCAATTATCCTGGCTCATCGCTCAATACGTGTAATTACTTAAGAGAAGACCAAGCATTAACACGTAAAAGCGATTGTTTTGTCGGGATTTTCCGGCGGATAAATCAGCAAGATTACTGTTTTACTATCACTGCGCCAGCGGCCTATGATGGTCAAACTTGGCAGCTTGTAACTTTGCGATCGCATACACAAGAGCAACTAGAAGCGGCTGTGCATGAGCAACTGCTGACTATTTGGGGTCACTTAAATCATGCTGGTCATTGGTTATTGGCTGAAAATGTTGCAGTAGCGTGAAAGTAATTTAATTTCAGTAAAACACACTACTTTTTGATCATTTTTCCGGATATGCTACCTAAAGATCCGTAGCAATAGATAAGAGAGTTCTAAAATAAACATCTGTTATGCGAGCTACGATTTCACTTTTAGTTTCGAGTTTGGTTTTCAGTTCCTTAGCTTTTAACTGCCAAGCAAAGGTAAATCGCTTATCTCAGATGTTGCTATCTGCTTCTGTTTCGCAACCGTTACACACAGATTTATCTCTGTATCAAGCACAACTGAGCGAGTCAGAAGGACCACGGCTACATCGGGGTAGTGGACGAATCAACTTCATGAAACGGTTTGGCGGTAATGCTTAACCTCTCATGAGCCTATGTCTTCGTGTCGTGTTTTTGTAGAATCAGCAATTGTCTAATTCTCAGGGAATCAAATACTGCCTCTCTATCAAAGACATAACACTAAAAATATTCACGGTACTTCATGCTGCAATCAGCACTGTTGCATCCCTAGACTCATTAAATCTCAATTATCAGGCGATGGCTGACTGGCCTTCGGTACGCGCATATTCCATGCAATGATGTGATGAAACGCTTATATAAAGAGAGTGACTCTGAATATTCAGAGTCACTTTTAAATATCTAGCCTAAAAACTGGCAACTTTCACAATAGGCTAATATTAAGGACTGAAAGCTTACTTTTTAGCTTCAGCGATGGGAACCCACTCAGTATGGAATGTTCCTTCCTTGTCAAGACGCTTGTAAGTGTGTGCGCCGAAGTAGTCGCGTTGTGCTTGGGTCAAGTTTTGAGGTAGGCGATCGCGGCGATAGCTGTCAAAATAATCCAAAGATGCACTAAATGCAGGAACTGGAATTCCCACTTTTGCTGCTGTCATGATGACTTCCCGCCAAGCATCTTGTCTGTCGAGAATAGTCTGCTTAAATTCGGGAGCTAGTAACAGGTTAGGCAATGCAGGATTTTCGTTAAAAGCCTTCTTAATCTTATTCAAGAAGCCAGCCCGAATAATACAACCACCTTTCCAAATCCGCGCCATATCGCTCAGATTCAAATCCCAGTTGTAGGTTTTAGAAGCTGTATATAACAGCGCCATACCTTGAGCATAAGAACAAATTTTGGAGCAATAAAGAGCATCGCGAACCTTGTTCACAAAGTCCTTCACGTCTCCATCAAACTTAGCGCTAGGGCCTGTCAAACTCTTAGAAGCTGCTACCCGTTCATCTTTAATCGAAGACATAATCCGGGCATTAACTGCGGCAGTAATTGTGGGAATTGCTACACCCAATTCCAAAGCAGTTTGGACAGTCCAACGTCCAGTTCCCTTTTGACCTGCTGCGTCAACAATTAAATCCACCAAGGGTTTTTTGGTTTCGGGGTCAACGTAAGGGAAAATATTCGATGTAATCTCAATCAAAAACGAATTGAGTTCATCTGTGGTGTTCCATTGAGTGAACACGTCATGCAGCTGATTTGCATTTAATCCAGCCACATTTTTCAGCAAGTCGTAGGCTTCTGCAATTAGCTGCATATCGCCGTACTCAATACCGTTGTGTACCATTTTCACATAGTGACCAGAACCACCAGGGCCAATATAGGTAACACAAGCACCATCATCGACTTGAGCAGCAATTTTGTTGAAAATGGGAGATAGATACTCATAAGAGCTAGGAGTACCACCAGGCATGAGTGAGGGGCCATTGAGAGCGCCTTCTTCACCGCCACTGACACCCATACCCAAGAACCGCAATCCAGCAGGTTCTAACTCTTGAGTACGTCTTTCTGTATCTTCAAACCAAGAGTTACCACCGTCAATAATGATATCGCCTTCATCTAGTAAGGGTTTGAGTTGGGCAATCACCGCATCCACTGGCTTACCAGCTTGCACCATCACTAAGATTTTGCGGGGACGTTCCAATGATGCGACAAATTCCTCTAGGGTAAACGCGGCTTTGACGTTCCTTCCTGGCGCGCGCTGCGCCATAAACGCATCCGTTTTTTCTCTGGAGCGGTTATAAACTGCAATTGGGAAGCCATTACGCTCAACGTTAAGCGCTATATTTTCGCCCATTACGGCTAATCCAATCACACCAAAGCTTTGTAGTGTCATAAATTATGTTTGGCTAACTCTTGCAGATCCTTTTATCTTTAGGGTAGACCGAGATTTTGGCTTCTCTCCTAAAGAAGACCTTAAGACTTGAATAAACTGCAAAAATTTACAATTAACACAAAGAATTAATTGTGGCAAGTTTGAGTATAGGATTAATTTCTGTCAAATAGAGGATGAATTCACTGTCTCCACTGCTTTAGACATAGTAGAAGGTCGGCAAAGGTGCAGCAGGAGAGCGCAGATGAATGAATCGGTGCAGGCGCTACCATTACTGGTGTTGCTGGTGGGAATGGCGATCGCGATCGCTATTCTGATTAAATCTGGTTTAGAGCGCATTGGTGTTCCGGCGCTGGTTGGCTATTTAGTCCTGGGATTTGTCCTGCGCCTGATTGATAATCAATGGCAGATCCTTTCCCCAGAGGGAGCAGAAGTTTTTGAGTTCTTGGCACAGTTGGGAATTATCGCCTTGCTATTCCGGGTGGGATTAGAAAGTGACTTGGCTGGACTAATGCGCCAGCTTTCCCGCGCCAGCATCATCTTAGCTGGTGATGTTTTACTGAGCGGCGGACTGGCTTTTGTGGTTTCCTACTGGTGGCTGCAACTGGGGCTAATTTCCAGTTTGTTTGTCAGTACTGCCATGACAGCTACTAGTGTAGGGGTAGCCGTTGGAGTTTGGCACGAAGAGGAAGCGACAGACTCGCCCAATGGTCAGTTACTGCTAGATGTGGCGGAAATGGATGATATTTCTGGTGTGATTTTGATGGCGTTGCTGTTTGCGATTGCACCTACCTTAAAAAACAGTGTTGATGCTTCTATTTTACCCATTCTAGCTAAAACCGCAGGCAGCTTCCTGATTAAATCTATCTTATTTGCCACCTTTTGTTACGTATTTTCGCGTAACTTTGAGGCAGCAGTTACAGGTTTTATCAGGAGGATTGAAAAACCCCCAGATCCGATGTTGACTGTGGCCAGCATTGGATTTATCATTGCGGCGATCGCTGGTTTATTAGGATTTTCCGTAGCCATCGGAGCCTTTTTTGCTGGACTCGTCTTCAGCCGCGACCCGGAAGCGGTCAAATTAGATACTTCTTTCACCACACTTTATGAATTTTTCGTCCCGTTTTTCTTTATTGGCATCGGCTTGCAAATCGAGCCTCATGCCTTAACCACAGCTTTCGGTTTGGGTGGTGCTTTGTTGATTGTAGCCCTATTAGGTAAAATTATTGGTGCTGGTGTACCTGCGATATTTATGACCGGATGGGTGGGAGGGATATTACTGGGTGTCAGCTTGGTTCCCAGAGCCGAAATCACCTTAATTATCATGCAACGAGGTCTGTCATTGGGGAATTGGGCAATTTCTCCACAGGTATTTGCTGCTATGGTTGCCGTATGTGCTGTGACTAGTATCGTCACTCCCTTGATTCTGCACCGAATGTTGGAGCAGTGGCCACAAACACAACCAGAAGAATCATCATCATCGGCAAACCAGGTCTAAAGACACGCTCAAAAAGATAACCATACAAAAGAAAAAATGACAGAAATTATGGGCAGACAATACACTCTAATCATAGACAAGTCCGGCAGCATGGAAAGCCCTAGTGAACTTCCAGGCAAAACCAGATGGGAAGCTATGCAAGAGAACACCTTAGCCTTAGCGCGCAAGTGTGAGCAGCTAGACCCAGATGGTATCAACATTTACCTGTTCTCTGGCAGACACAAATTTTACTCCGAGGTGACTTCAAGTAAAGTTCAGCAGATATTCCAAGAAAATCACCCGGCTGGAAGCACCAACTTAGCTGGGGTTCTGAAAGCAGCCTTTGATGACTTTTTCAACCGCAGAGAACAAGGTTTAACGCCAAACGGTGAGACAATTATTGTGATCACCGATGGTGAGCCAGATGATCGTAAGCCTGTGTATGAGCAGATTATCCTAGCTAGTCGCAAAATAGATAGTGATGAAGAATTAGCAGTGCTGTTCTTTCAAATTGGTGATGACCCAGGCGCAACTAAGTTTCTGCGGACAATAGACGATGAGTTGACCAACGCCGGCGCAAAGTTTGATATTGCTGACGTGACAACTGCTGATGATATAGAAGATATAGGATTTGCCGCAGCTTTAGAGAAAGCGATCGTTGACTAAAATTTCTAATTCCCAATCACTCGTCAAATGATGCAGTAAGGAGTAACCAAAAAATGCTGGCATACGTTCTAGCTTTTGTGGTCGGACTGGGTAGTTTAGCTATTTACATAGCAGCTTTCTTTTTTCCAGAAATCCACCGTAAGAATGATTTTATCTGGAGTGGTGTCGGACTTTTCTATGCCTTAGTCTTATGGGTGTTTGCGCCCCGCATTTCTGGCGGCTTATTGCTCGGTCATGTGGCTAGCGTCGCTCTTTTGGTTTGGTTTGGCTGGCAAACTCTTTCATTACGTCGCCAACTCACTCCGCAAACAGAACAAACCCCATTACCCAGTCCTGAGACGGTAAAAACTGGCATTCAGGAGCAAGTGAATAAGTTATCTCTCCAGGAACGGCTAGGTCAGGTACAAGGGAGTCTGGGTAATATCTTTAGCGGCGCAAAAAGTAAGGCGCAACAGACTATAACCAAGAAAACACCTGAAACTCCCAAAACAGAGACAATCACCTCTGTCACCGCCCAAAAACCTGTTGTTGAGATTATTGATAAAACTTCTCCCATACCAGAACCAGCAACAGAGGAAAAAGTTGTTCCCACTGTAACTGAATCTCAAACTGAGGAAGCAACCCCACCCAGTCCCCCGCCTGCTGAAGTATTAGCAGCAGCCCAAGCAGAGGCTGAGACTGAAGAGAAAGCACCGATCCCGGTTGCAGAAATTGCACCAGATGCTGCACTCGCGCCCCCAGCAGAAGTACCACCGGAAAACATACCCCCACATCAGGCTGATTGACTTCAACCCAGCGTCTAGGAAGAGGCAGGGGTGCAGGGTGCAGGGGGCAGTGGAAAAGAGGCAGGGGGCAGGGTGCAGGGTGCAGGGGGGAAGAAACTTACTCAGCACTCAAGCACTACTGTAGGGGCGGGTTTACTAACGCTCTTTTATGACTTTGATGAAAGAAAAAAGAGTAGGTTGGGTTGGAGCCTTGTGTAGGCGTAGCCTTCTCGTAGAGTAACCCAACGAAACCAAGGATTGTGGGTGTTGGGTTACGCCTTCGGCAAACTACGTTAACGTTCCTCTACCCAACCTACGTCTGAATTGATCAAAGTCATAAAAAATAAGGGTTTATGATTTTTATATGACGAGAGTAATAAAAGAGCGCTAAGGATTTCGACGAACCGCAAACTCACTGCTTAAACCCGCCCCTACCTACTCAGCACTCATTAAAAACCGCAAATTTTTGCATTTTTCGCGCCGGCTGTGATTTGAGTCCTTTAAAAACATATTTTTAAGAGTTAAGTTATAAATCGGTTTTGAGTAACTCTATACATTCCGGGCTTAGTGATGCACTGAAAAAATCTACAGTTCTCTAGAGAGAGTATAATTTAACGTCATAAATTGTGCGTTCCTGAGCAAATTTAGCGTTTTATTGCTGAATATTTACTAAAACACTTACAATAACCAATACAATCGTTTAAAACGGCTCTAACTATATTTAAGCGTATAGGGTATATGATCATGAAATCTAATGTTTTGATGACGATTTCTCTAACTGAACTGGATTTAGACGATGAAGATTTACAAGCAGAAGTCCAAAATTTGCTCCCCCAGTTAAGAGATGTGGACGGGGTAGAAGATGCAGATTTAATAGCAGTAGAAAATGCACCCAAGAAAACTAAGGCTTTAGGTGGCTTTTTATTGGGGTTGTTAAATGCAGAAGTTAACCCGGCTAATATCAAGACTTTATTTCAATTTCTGAGCGATCGCTTTGGTAACAAACCTATTAAGATGGTGCTGAAAGCGCCCGATGGTAGAGAACTCAACCTAGAAGCCAATAGTCGAGAAGAATTTGAATTTGCTTGCCAAAAAGCACAGAATTTTTTGAACAATACATCAAACAGCTAATATGTCGAAAATAGCACTGCTGATCGGGATTAGTAAATATGAGGCAGGATTAGCATCACTACCCAAGGCGGAAAAAGATGTTGAGGCTATGCAGCGAGTTTTACTAAACCCAGAAATGGGTAATTTTGCAGAAGAAGATGTCACGGTGCTAAAAAATCCCCAACGTCAAGACATGGAAGATGCTATTTATCACTTATATGCCAATCGTCATAAAGATGATTTGGTACTTTTTTACTTTTCTGGTCATGGGGTGACTGATGAGAGTGGTGATTTTTACTTTTCGACTCGCCAAACCCAAAAAAATCAAAATAGATTGATTCCTACCACAGCTGTAGCCGCAACAAATGTCCATAATTGGATGAACAAGAGCAAGTCTAAGCGATTGGTGGTCATTTTAGATTGTTGCTTTAGTGGTGCTTTTGCCAAGGGTTTGACAGCTAAAGATAGTGGGACTATAGACCTACAACAGCATTTAGGGGGAGAGGGTAGGGCTATTCTCACAGCTTCTACTTCCACACAATATGCGTTTGAGTCTGATCACTTAGACCTTTCGATTTATACTAATTATTTAGTGGAAGGGATTTCGACAGGTGCAGCGGATCAAGATGGGGATGGTTTGATTGCAGCCGATGAGTTGCATCAGTATGCGAAAAGCAAGGTGCAAGAGGCTTCCCCCGCCATGACCCCAGAGTTTTATCCTCATAAGGACGGTTATCGAATTTTTCTGGCGAAGTCGCCCAAAGATGACCCCAGGCTGAAGTATCGCAAAGAAGTTGAACGCCGCATCAATCGTCGTGGTAAATTTACTATTCCTGCCCGTCGTCTGTTAAACTCGTTGCGCCTTCAGTTGCACCTTGAACCTGATGTTGCTGATGCTATTGAGGCTGAAGTGCAACAACCATATCGGGAGTATCAGCGCAAATTAGAAGAATATGAGGCGACACTGATTGAGACAATGGAAGTTGAGCCGACGCTAAGTGAAAGAACTCTCAACGACCTGATAGACTATCAGCAACATTTAGGTTTGAGAGATGAAGATGTTGCACCAATAGAAGCACGGATTATTAGTCAACGAAAATCGACTGCATCCAAGGAAAAATTATCTGAATCCATTGCTCAAATTTCAGCCCCAGAGGAATACATCAACCCCAGCCGGTTCAATCAGGAAAAATTATCTGAATCCATTGCTCAAATTCCAGCCCCAGAGCAATCCATCAACCCCAAGCGGATAAATACAGAGTCTTTTACAGAACGTCTGGGTAATAGTGTTGTTTTAGATATGGTGGCAATTCCCGGTAGTAATTGTCTCATGGGTTCGCCAGAAAATAATCAAGAAAGACTTGATAGAGAAAGTTTTCCGCATAGCTTCATTATTCAACCCTTTTTCATGGGAAAATTTCCCGTCACTCAAGCCCAATGGGCAGTTGTGGCTGGCTTTGATCGGGTTAATATTGATTTAAATCCCGACCCATCTCATTTTAAAGGTGCTAATCGACCTGTGGAATGTGTTTCTTGGGATGATGCGGTTGAATTTTGCGCTCGACTATCTCAACGGACTGGAAAAACCTATCGTTTACCGAGTGAAGCTGAATGGGAATATGCTTGTCGGGCGGGAACGACTTCGCCATTTTATTTTGGTAACACAATTAGCACAGATTTAGCAAATTACGACGGCACAAACTGGGTTTATCCAGGAACCATGTACCCAGGTAATTATGGTCAAGGGGCAAATGGTGAATATCGGGAGCAAACAACCGATGTGGGAACATTTCCTGCCAATTCCTTTGGGTTATATGATATGCACGGTAATATATGGGAATGGTGTCAGGATGAGTGGCACGATCATAGTAATGATGCGCTCACGGATAAGAGAGCATGGCTAAGTCATCACAATAATCAATATATGCACCTACCTGGTAGTTCTTGGTACTACGACCCCTGGCGTTACCGTTCAGCGTTTCGCGATAGGTATGTGCGTGGCAACAGGTACATCTTTGTCGGTTTTCGGGTGGTGGTAATGCGGGTCAGTCCTTAGTTATGTCTTCTTGTATTCGTCTGCGATCGCATCATCTCGGATAATTTTAGCTCAATGAGGGTAGGCGATCGCATGACTCCACCTCTAACTCACCTATGCCGACACTAAATTAAGTTATGCTGGCTCAAAATATAACACCATAATCTGCGCTGAAGTTAAACCAACAGATTCATAGATTTGTCCATTTTTGTCACTAAATTCTACTTCAAACGCAGCACCATCGGCTAATAATTCGACTATTGTACCAACTTGACCACGCAACAAATTATATTCAGGTATATCATCTGTGAGTGCTATTATATCTAGTAACTTCGGTGTGTTCTGACTCACTTTCTCTAACCTCCAATATTTGTAGGTTGGGTAGAACGAAGTGAAACCCAACATTAACCGCAATATACCGATGAGTTGTGTTGGGTTTCGTTCCTCTACCCAACCTACGGGGTAAAATAAATATAATAAAACACAAATTTACTCAAAAGATATTTTCATTATGGAATATCGTCGCGCCAAGGTGCAAGGAGGAACATATTTTTTTACAGTAGTCACAGAAAAAAGACAGAAAATATTATGTTTACCAAATAATGTTTCTTTATTAAGAGATGCTTTTCGTTATGTAATGGAGAAACATCCATTTATTATAGATTCTGTTGTTATTTTGCCTGATCATCTTCATTGTATTTGGACATTACCAGAAAACGATCAGGATTTTTCCACGCGTTGGCGTTTGATTAAAAGTTACTTTAGTCGTAAATGTGAAACTATTCTACCAGAAAATTTATCTGGATCTAGACAAAATAAACAACAACGTGCAGTATGGCAAAATCGTTTTTGGGAACATTTAATTAAAGATGAAATACATTTTCAAAATTATATTGAATATATTCATTATAATCCGGTGAAACATGGTTTGGTAAAATCACCAAAAGATTGGCAATATTCCAGTTTTCATCGTTCTGTACGTCAAGGTATTTATGACATTATGTGGGGTGCAGGGGAGGATATTATTTTTGATGATCATATTGGCAATGAGTAGGTTGGGTAGAACGAAGTGAAACCCAACATTAACCGCCATATACCGATGGGTTGTGTTGGGTTTCGTTCCTCTACCCAACCTACAATTAAACTGATTTTAATTGATTCTTTCCAACCATGTTTTTAATGCTCTATTAACAATATTTTTAGTTTCATCAACAAATATTTGGTTGTATGCTTGTCCTAAATGTATAACTTCTGACAATAATCTTCCTGAATGTTTTGGCACAGAATAAAATATTTTATTAAAGAATTTTTCCCACAATATACTTTTTTCTTTCACAGGAGCATATCGCGAATATGTGAGATATTCTTCTGTTGTATCAACTTGCATTCTAACAATCGTTTTATTTTGTCGGTTGGGAATAATTAGCCACAAAAATAATATAATCTTTTTTGATTTCCTATCAAATGAAAATTCTGCACATTGTCTCAACTTATCCTTGCCATATTTACTTGCATAGACAATACTTTTATTGACTATGATTTCTTCTATTCTGTGATCAAAACTTAATATCTGCTGTCTGATTTGTTTTAAGTTTTCTAATTCTGTTTCTGCCAATGCACCTAACCAATCTAACAATAATCTTGGTGCTTCAGGAATTTTATCATTTTGTTGATTTTGTAAATTAACTTGTTGATAATTAATTTTTATCAGCTTTGCTTCTGACTGGTTAGAAATTTGAGATACAGAAAAATAAAATTCGTTATCTTCTTTACATATAATAGAAAAAGTAAATAGCTCGAAGTTTAAACGGCTATGTTTCTCATCAATTAAATTATGCCGATGAAAATTAGGACATATTGCCAATAACCGAACCTCTTGCTCATAATCAACATTATCTTTAAAAGGTCGTTCTTCTCTTAAATTCTCATAATACCGTGTCAGTTGATTAATAATATAACGATCTTCTGTATTTTTTAACTCAATAATAGTTAGTTGATTATTTTTGCCAATTCCTATAATGTCACAAACCTCTCCTTTTATATATAATTGCCGTGCTAAAGGCTTTAGTTCAAATATTTCTGCCAAATTATCCCAAACAAAGGTTTCTAATTCAGCCTCATCAATAAATTTCCAGCCTTGAGCAGTTTTTTGTAATGCTACTTTGTTTTTCATCGTGGTGATAGCAGTAATAATATATTTAATTTATACTAAAAACCGCCTGATTATACCTGTTCAGTCCCGTAGGTTGGGTAGAACGAAGTGAAACCCAACATTAACTGCAATATACCGATGGGTTGCGTTGGGTTGCGCTGCGCTTAACCCAACCTACGAACTAGAATCATGCCCATCTCTTATAATTGATCGGATAACCTGCACATATAATCTTAGGCATGAGACTGTGACAGAACCTGGAAGCTACAAAGATACGGTAAACTTACCCAAGACTAAATTCGATATGCGGGCTAACGCTATCAAGCGCGAACCTGAAATCCAAAAATTCTGGGCGGAAAATAACATTTACGATCGCCTTTCCCAAGAAAACCCCGGCGAATTATTTATACTCCATGATGGGCCTCCCTACGCCAACGGCTCATTGCATATTGGTCATGCCTTAAATAAAATTCTCAAAGATATTATTAACCGCTACCAACTACTGCAAGGGCGTAAAGTTAGATACGTGGCTGGCTGGGATTGTCACGGATTACCCATTGAGTTGAAAGTTCTGCAAAAGATGAAGTCGGCAGAACGGCAAAGTTTAACGCCTTTAAAATTGCGGGAAAAAGCTAAAGAGTTTGCTCTAGCTACTGTAGATGACCAACGGGAATGTTTTAAACGTTACGGTATTTGGGGTGATTGGGAGCATCCTTATCTGACTCTGAAGCCGGAATATGAGGCGGCGCAAATCGGTGTGTTCGGTGAGATGGTGTTAAAAGGATACATCTATCGCGGTTTGAAGCCGGTTCACTGGAGTCCTAGTTCTAAAACAGCTTTGGCTGAGGCTGAGTTGGAATATCCCGAAGGTCACACTTCGCGCAGTATCTATGCGGCTTTTCCTGTTACCGGGCTGTCTGAGGCTGCTAAACCTGTGTTGGGTGAATTTTTGCCCCATTTGGGTGTGGCTATCTGGACTACTACTCCTTGGACGATTCCGGGGAATTTGGCTGTGGCGGTGAATGGTGATTTGAATTATTCTGTGGTGGAGGTGTCACGCAGAGGCGCAGAGGCGCAGAGAGAGTTTTTGATTGTGGCTACTGATTTAGTGGAAAGGTTGGCTGCTACTTTGGATGCTGAGTTGACTGTGAAGGCTACGTTTAAGGGGCAGGTTTTAGAACATTCTACTTATCGTCATCCTTTGTTTGACCGTGAAAGTCCGGTTGTGGTGGGTGGTGATTATATCACTACTGAGTCTGGTACTGGGTTGGTACATACTGCACCGGGTCATGGTCAAGAAGATTACATTGTTGGTCAGCGTTATGGTTTGCCGATTCTTGCGCCTGTGGATGACAATGGTGATTTTACTCAGGAGGCGGGTGAGTTTGCTGGGTTGAATGTTTTGGGTGATGGAAATCAGGCGGTAATTGATGCGCTGACTGCGGCTGGTTCTTTGTTGAAGGAGGAAGCTTACGCCCACAAGTATCCTTATGATTGGCGGACGAAGAAGCCGACGATTTTTCGGGCGACTGAACAATGGTTTGCTTCTGTGGCTGGATTTCGGGATGAGGCTTTAAAGGCGATCGCTAGTGTAAAATGGATTCCAGCCCAAGGTGAAAATCGCATCAGACCAATGGTTGCAGAACGTTCTGATTGGTGTATTTCCCGTCAGCGTTCTTGGGGTGTACCCATTCCGGTTTTCTACGATGAAGCCACTGGGGAACCATTACTGAATGAGGAAAGTATCAACCACGTCCAAGCAATTATCGCTGAAAAAGGTTCTAATGCTTGGTGGGAAATGTCGGTTGAGGAGTTATTACCAGAGTCTTACCGCCATAATGGCAAGTCTTACCGCAAAGGTACAGATACAATGGATGTCTGGTTTGATTCTGGTTCATCTTGGGCGGCTGTAGTTAAACAGCGTCCAGAGTTACGCTATCCTGCTGATATGTATTTGGAAGGTTCTGACCAACATCGGGGTTGGTTCCAGTCAAGTCTGCTGACTAGTGTAGCGGTAAATGGTATTGCACCTTACAAAACTGTCTTAACTCACGGCTTTGTTTTAGATGAACAAGGGCGGAAAATGAGTAAATCTGTGGGGAATGTGGTTGACCCCCAAATTGTGATTAATGGCGGGAAA
The DNA here is from genome assembly GCF_963920885.1 of Anabaena sp. CCY 0017. NCBI lineage: Bacteria > Bacillati > Cyanobacteriota > Cyanophyceae > Nostocales > Nostocaceae > Anabaena > Anabaena sp. CCY 0017. The sequence continues at coordinate 113,055 of NZ_CAWUDG010000008.1, forward strand.
GACCAGAAAAAAGAACCCCCTTATGGTGCTGATATCCTGCGGTTATGGGCTTCGTCGGTAGATTATTCCTCTGATGTGCGTCTGGGTGGTAACATCATTAAGCAAATGAATGATGTCAGAGGCAAAATCCGCAATACAGCGCGGTTCTTGTTGGGTAGCTTGCATGATTTTGACCCTGTAAAGGATGCAGTACCTTTGTCAGATTTGCCAGAACTTGACCGCTATATGTTACACCGGATGACTGAGGTGTTTCAGGAAGTTACAGCAGCTTTTGACAGTTTCCAATTCTTCCGCTTTTTCCAAACTGTGCTGAATTTCTGCGTGGTGGATTTATCCAACTTCTATTTAGATGTTGCCAAGGATAGATTATACATCAGTTCCCCGGATGCTTTCCGTCGCCGCAGTTGTCAAACGGTTTTGCAAATTGCTTTGGAGAATTTAGCACGAGCGATCGCACCTGTTTTGTGTCACACTGCTGAGGATATCTGGCAATTTATCCCTTACCAAACACCATGCAAATCAGTATTTGAAGCTGGTTGGTTGCAGGTAGATGAAAAATGGCGGAATCCTGAATTGGCAGAATTTTGGCAACAAATCCGCAAAATTCGCGATGATGTGAATAAGGTATTAGAACAAGCCAGGGGAGAAAAAATGATTGGTTCTTCCCTAGAAGCAAAAATCCTGCTATATGTCAAGGATGAGCATTTACGTTCTGCGGTAAAAGCCCGAAATCCTGAAATTGGTAATGGTATCGACGAACTGCGCTATATGTTTATTACCTCCCAAGTGGAAGTATTAGATACTCCGGAAGCATTGCAAGGTTTGAAATATAATTTGCAGTCTGATAGCTGGGGAATTGGTGTAATAGATGCAGAGGGGAAAAAGTGCGATCGCTGTTGGAATTACTCTACCCATGTGGGAGAATCAGCAGAGCATCCCTTGCTGTGTGAACGGTGCGTTCCAGCCTTAGCGGGAGAGTTTTAATAAAATACAGAACCTCACCCCCAGCCCCTCTCCTTACTAAGGAGAGGGGAAAATATCAAGTATGGTTTGACACTTACTACTCCCCTCCTCGCTTGCGGGGAGGGGTTGGGGGTGGGGTAGAATGATTGTGGTAATCGTAACTAATTAACCGGACTTGATATTACAACTTCTGCAACAACTCTTGAGTTAATTGAGAAAATGCTTTGGAACCAGATGACTGAGATGCTGTTAAAACAACCGGCATAAAACTATCAACAGCCTTAGCCACATTCATATCAACTGGTATTTGTGCTTTACAGATTTTATCTACACCAAAATCTTCCACAACCCGGTGCATAACTTGTCTGTAATATCTGCCATTTAACAGATTAGAACTAGCCATACTAAAGACAATTCCCAACATTTTGATATTTATCTTCGCTTCATGTTCGTGACTGTCCTTTAATTGAGCGATGCGTCTTTCTAATAGTTGAATACCTACTACAGACAAAGGTTCTGGTTTAGCCGGAAGAATGTAAAAATCGCTGGCGGCTAAAGCACTACGAGTCAATAAATTATAACCAGGCGCACAATCTAGCAGAATGAAATCATACTCCTCACGCACTGGTTTTAAGATGTTATTAATCAAGACTCTTTCAAAGCGATTCCACACAGTTTCAAAGTCCTGTTCACCCAAAGCAATTGCTTGTTGGTGCAGCATTTCGGAGACTAGAAACTCATCATATAAATCAATATCTCCGGGTAATAAATCTAGCCCAGACAGGTTACAAACTTGAGATTTGATAATATCATGAATTGTCAGTTTTGCTTCTGGTTCAGGATTGATAACTTGGTCTATCAAATATCGAAACGTCTTGCGTTGTTTGCGAAGTTTGGCAAAGTCTAAGGGCGACATTAAACTAAGCGTAGCGCTGATTTGGCTATCTAAATCAAGCACAAGCACGCGTTTTCCGTGATTTTTGGCTAAACAAGTAGCGATGTTGACAGTGAGGGTGGTTTTACCAACGCCACCTTTCATATTTGCAGTAGCAATTACATATCCCATTGGTTAAGTCCTTTGTTGACGCATTCCCATATCTAGGTAGCGTATACTCTTATTGAATAATTAAAACTTCTATTAAATTTAATATTTTCCGCAAGCTTAAAAGTTAGCTTGTCTCCATTGAGGCAGTTAGATTATAGCAGTACGGGTTGAGTTGTGAAATACTAGTAGGGAAAAATACTCAAAGTCTGGTTTTTTGATTTGTTTACTGTAATTTTTAATCTTTTTTGGCTCACGCAGAGGCGCAGAGGCGCGGAGAGTATAAGTGAAATTTAGGGAAATTACTGCAAATATAAATTTTATTTGCCAAAATTATAATATTCTCATTTTTTGTAAAAATACTAAGCATAGTCTTATTTATATACATATCATTAGGCAATTTTTATCACACACTCTTAAGTATCTGTGTTATATTTTAAACTGCATACGGTTTTTGCCAATGTAGCAATTTTATTGAGGTAAAGTATATTGCCGTTTAATCCTGAACTGTGTCGTAATGAAAGCGAAGTTGAAAGCAAACTCATAGTTCAGTATTTGCTGCCGCAGTTAGGGTATACACCCGATACATGGCATCAAGAAGTTGCACTGGGTAGCATTCGTTTGGATTTCTTAGCATTTGCGGTACAGGTTATTCCCTTGGTTTTAGATGCTAATTCGCCAATGAGTGTTGTCATGGAGGCAAAGCATCCAAAGCAAAACTTAAATAATCATGTCCTTAGACTCAGGCATTATTTAACCAGTTTGAATGCGCGATATGGGTTGCTGACTAATGGTAAAAAAATCAGAATTTATGAAAAATTGCACTATGATATTCAGCTAGTCTTTGAGTGTGATGGGAAGGATGTTGAAACAAACATACAGGAGATTACACGTTTAATTGGTAGAGAAAGTCTGAAAGAGAGAAAATTATTAGATAGCTCAAAGTTTCAAATATTTCAGAATAATTTAAACTTGGAAAACAAAAGGCAAAATCCTATGAAAATAATCGCAGTGTACCATAATAAGGGTGGTGTTGGTAAAACAACAACTGTAGTTAATTTAGCTGCTGCTATCCGTAAACAAGGTAAAAAAGTCTTAGTAATTGACCTTGATAGCCAAGCTAATACTACATTCGCTACTGGTTTAGTTAAATTTGATGATGAAGAATTTGATGATATTAAAGATTCTAATATTTTTCATATATTACATTCAGAGGATTTTTTCCCAGTTTCAGAAATTGTCAGAAAATCCAATTTTTGTGACCCAGGAATTGAGGTACTTCCTGCACATATAAATTTGATAAAACAAGAGACTGAACTGAATGATCTTGACTACAGTAGACTTATACTCATTGAAAAACTGGAGGAAGTAAAAGAACAATATGATGTTGTATTAATTGATACTCCACCTTCTTTAAATTTGTATGCCAAAATTGCTTTAATTGCTACAGATTATCTGATCATACCATCAGATTTAAAACCTTTTGCGAATCAAGGATTGATAAATGTTAAAGATTTCGTAAAAACAATTAATGGATTTAGGAAACAAGTAAGAAAACCACCTATTGAAATATTAGGAGTTCTTGCTTCAAAAATATCTACAAATAATAAGTTTGTACAATCTACATTAAAAAAACGCATGGAAAAAATTCCGGAAAGATATGATCTTACAATGATGGATACTGTAATTTATGAAAGAGATGATTTGGCTAAATGTGCAGAAAAATTTTTAATGGTTGGAGATATGGAAATACCAGATCCTATGTCTGTTCTGGACTTTAAACCTGGTTCTACCTCTGCCCAAGAATTTGAATTACTAGCTAAAGAAGTATTACAAAAAATAGGATTATATTAATGAAATTATCTGCTTCGCTTGTAGCTGTCAAAAAAATTACTTGCACTCAGCCTCGCTCAATTTTTTCAGATGATGAGTTAGAAAAAGCTGCTCAGTCTATTTTAGAATCTGAAGGAGTTATTAACCCTATAGTGGTTCGTCGAACAAGTCTAAAATCCTACGAGTTAATAGATGGAGTCTTTGAATACTATGCTGCTGTTAGAGCAAGAGAGATAGACCCTCGTCAAGGAGAGATGATAAGTGTCTTTATTATTGAGCCAGAAAATGAGGAATTTTTAACCAAGCAAGTAGAATTATTTAGAAAATCGAAATCTATTATTCCTAATAATGCTGTATCCACCGATTTAGATAACAAAAATCCTACCTCAACAAATACAGCATTAAAAATTATGAATATGGAATCTCGCATGACAAATGTTGAATCACGTTTTGACAATCGCACTCATGAATTACAAACCGAGTTCAGAAATGAGATAAAAAAATTTAATGACAGACTACAAGAAATTGAAACAAGAATTCCCAAACCAATGGAACCGTTAGCAGCACTTAATACCTTAGAATTAAATCAGTTAACTGATAAGCTAAAACGGGTTAATGTCACAACTAAAATAATTGAAAAAATTGTCAGCGAACGAAAAGCTAATGGAAATTTTACATCCTTTAGTAATGTAGTTGATCGTATTAAAGGTTTAGGTGACAAAACAATGCTTAAGATTATCGATAGTTTTTCTGAAGCTACTATCTGACTTGATGCTGCTAGTCAATTAAAACGTAGGGTGCGTATAGCAGGTAGGGTGCGTTAGCGGTAGCGTAACGCACCAAAATCTTAATAATGGTGCGTTACGGATTTCATCCTAACACACCCTACAATATTTGTTTTTTTCATAAATCAAACCGAATTTTTCTAGTTATTTTCAACATCATTCTAACTATTTAGAATTGGAATTTTATATGGATAAACTGGAATCCAAAATCTTTATTTCTAATAACTTCCGATGCACAGCAGCCAAATAAACAGTATCCATTGCAGCATATTTTAGTTGCTTGTCACTCAGAGGACGCATTCCCCAATCGCTGCTTCCTTCATCTGCATCAACATTGACAAAGTAACAAAGTTCTGATGCTAAAGTTTTGAGCTTTAAATTGGAAACTTCCAGGCGTTCACGAGTAATTGTTCTAGCTATTTGGTATGTACAAGTAATATTTTGTGCGAGTTTTTTTCCTAAATACTTGAGGTCAAAACCAGCATTGTGAAAAACCTTTTCAATATTTGAATTAAACATGATTTGGTTAATGAAATATTCTGCCAAATCATGTTTATCTAGTACATCTAGAAGGTAAGCAGATACGCCTGTAGAATCTGTATGATCAGTCAATACCTGAATCAGCGATAATCTGGGATAATGAGTAGTAAAATCGGCAATTTCTGTATCTAACCACAGAATTTTGTTAGATGTTAATGTAGAGATAAACTCTCGGATTTCTGTTGCTGTTGTCAGGTAGTGCATTGACTAAAAAGTTGTCATAAACAATTAAATTTAAGCAATCAAACAAATTAACATTCGCTGACGCGTGAGACATTACCCCCTGATTTGTCGCAGCACGTTAACAGCCTGACTCCTTAACCCAACAGGTAAAAACGACAAACCCAAGCCAGTCAAAGCCTTAGCAGTAGAAAAAGACTTACCCGCCAAAACCAGTTCTTTCCCCTTTTGGGTTTCACCTTTTTCAATTAAACGCAAACCCAATAATAATTGAGATTCGGCTAGGCGATTTTGTCTAACTTTTTCTAACTTCTCCGATTCAAAGTGATAATTTTCTAAATACCGAATCTTATCAAACAAATAAGGAACTTCTCTATTAATACCTTGTTGTTCTGCATGGTAGCGATATTCCATTAATAATTCCGCTAAATAATAACCCTTTTTATCAGCCAAAGCCAGCCGGACAAATAAATCATTATCTTCACAATTTTGAATATTGGGCAGCATAAAACCCACTTCTTGTAAAGTCTGACGACGAAATAAAGTTGCCCCAATTTGAAAGCTTTGGTTGATAAAAACTACCTCTAATAAATTGTCTACTATCCCAGCTTTTAAATTAGCCCGACCCCAGCGACGAGAATTTTCCTGAGTTTTGGACTCATCCCGGATATTTTCAATATCAATTATCCAATGGTCTGTACCAACAAAATCAATGCTAGAATCTTGATCAAGTATGGCCGCAGTCTGTGCTAAAAAATTAGTTGTTAGCCGATCATCGTCATCAAATTTAATAAAATATTTACCCTGCGCCGCATCAAAACCAGAGCGCATATTATTGCTTTTACCAATATTTTGCGAATGACGGATATATTTAATCCGGTCGTCTGTGTACTGTGACATCAATTCAGGTGTGCCATCAGTTGAACCATCATCACAAACAATTAGTTCAAAATCTTGATAAGATTGTTGAAGTACGCTTTCTATGGCGTAAGGCAGGAGATTTTGCCGATTAAATGTAGGAATGCAAACACTAATTTTAGCCACAATTTTGACCATTAAAGAACTATAATAAGCAAGCATCTAAGCAGAATGATGAAAACACCTAGATGCTACATCTTGTTTAAATTGCTCTAGCCTTTCTTCAAGTTCAACAGTTAATTGCTCAATGCGAGACTCACTGCTCAAAATAGGTTTTGAAGTCTTGGCTATATCAGCTAATTGGATTGCCATTTTATTAGACTCGCCTTCCCAAAATGCTTTGAAAAATCTTTGTGGAGCCTGCTTTACACAGTTAATTGAATAGCGCAAGGAAGAACGCACTCCTGGTCCTGGCGGATACAGCTTGCTATCAGGCATGACGTACTGGGGTTTATATTCTATATCTATTGATGAACACCAGTCCTGCCATTTGAAGGGTAACATTCTGGTACTAGTTAAGATAGGAATCCAAGGTACTCTGAGAGCATCAGCAATGATAGCACCATGCATTGCTTCAGCTAGTAAGATTTCCGTTTGGCTCATAGCAGACAAAACTTGCTCAATTGGCCAACGAGGATCGATATATGCGATTCCTGCTTGCTCACAGATGAGTTTCCAGGCGGTATCCCCTGCGATGGCGTGATCAATGTGAGGCATATAAGCGAATTGATTTACTTTGCTACTAGCCTGTTGATACAACCGCCTAATAAGTACAGCGCTATCTGTCACCGCTAATTCAGATGGAACCCCCAATGCTTTTGCTGAGAGTTGCCCTCTTACACAGTAAATTTTCCAAGATTCATCAATTTTGGGTAAGCCCTTGCCATAACCAACGCCAGATCCAAATACTACCGTTTTATCAGTTTTGGGAATACGGTTGTTTAGTAATGTACCTATGCCAACAAATATAGTCGTTTTATCCTGGTCAAACACCCCAGGTAGCAATCGTTTCCACATCCAGAGGTTAAGATTATCACCAAAATTGCTAATCCCGTTGGGAAATTGAAAATAAAAAAGCTTCATCTTTGTACTTATAATTGCAAAAATATTGAGTTTATAGCTAATAATTGTATAATTGAAATTCCTCACGTATTGATTGTGTTACCAATCGATAATCCAATAAAGCTTTCGCTCTCCAAAACCTTGATTTTAAATTAATAGCTTTGTTTTGATCTTCTATTCCGTGGTAAATATTTTGTCCATTTTGAGTATAAATTGCACCTGCAAATGGTAAAGACTCTAATGAAGCTCCTTTTCGATTCAATGTTTCTTCAATTGTACGATGCCAATAGTTATTATATATACAATATTTGTATTCCTTTTCAGTTATTTCATCTATAATTTCTGGCACATAATACAAATCATATCTAACTATGTTACTTGTTCCACAGTATCTGTCAAAACCTTTTTTCATCAGGCGTATAAGTTTACTACCATCACGATAAATATAACCTTTTCTGACCAACCATCCAGTAGCTTGAGGATGTTGATTTACAAACTCTGCTAGATGTTTACTTACACAGTCATCAGCATCGGCAAACATAATATGTGATGCATTTATACTCTTGGCATGAATTAGCCCAGTTATTAATTTGTGAGTTTTATCTAAATCTTTATTTCGCCAATCTGCTTCTGGTATAACAAAATCACGTTCAATATATGTGATATTAGGATGAGTGAATTTAATATTTGGCTTTTCATTACAAACAACAATTACTCTAAAGCTGTTTGTCGTTTGATTGCAAATTGATTTTATGGTTCTCTCAAATAACCGACATACACTTTCCCATGACTGGCAAACTTGTTTGCTTTTAAGCGGTATGATAAATACTAGCATTGGATATCCCTATTTTATGTAATTAGTTACTATCTATAGCTAAGTTGAAAGTGCAGTAGGGGTAATTTTTTTGATTATTTTATGTAAGACTCGATTAAATTTTGTCACCATGCTAGGTGATTTTAGCTCTTTTGGTTTTTGCTCTGGATTTTTGAGAAAGCGATAATGTAAAAACTCTTCTCGATAACGAATATTCACATCTTCTCCTTGAGATAATCTAGCAAAATCTTTAGAAGAATAATTCATGTAGTGAAGACGATGAATTGGCTTTAATCCTTCTTGATTGTAAAGAACGTTGTCAATGTTGACAAAAGGATCTGCATCGGCACAATTACCAGTTCTATCTTGACCATTCGGGCTAAGTGTATAGTTAAATAATGGACGTTCGCACCTTAACGTCATGTAGCAAAGCAAAAATGCATCTGAAAAGTGAGATTCTGGTAACCATTTTATTTCATTGTTTTCAACCAATGACTTTTTAATAAATTCAACTTCAGGCAGTAGAAAAACACCTTTTTTAGAACCGAAAAAACTAGAACAATGTAAATTAGGATATATATCTTGTTCTTTATACAAACCAGAGTTTTCTATAATTGATAAGTTCAAAGCTGTCTTTTCTCTAGATTTTTTATGCTCCCAATCATCAAATATAAAATCATAATCATCAAGTTTAGCGAATAGACTATCTATTGGTTTCATGGCTAAACTATCAGCATCATAAAATACGAATTTATCAAATTCACCATCAAAAGCACATAGCTTTCTCAATAAAGGGGTACGATTCCAAGTATTACTTGATGAATTTCCTTGTTTGAAGGCTGGATGCACTGCACAAATTTCTTTGGCAAAATTATCCCAGCGTTGGATAGATTCGCCATTATCAAACAGGGTGACATTTTTACGAGATTTAATTTCCTGGCTCACCTTCTCTAATTGGTCATTATAAGGAATCACACAAATAGGAATATCTGGGCTGACATTGATTTCAATGCTGTTTAACAAAGCAACTAGCTGGTCATATACAACATCATTAGCCAGGGTATAAATACCGAAAGGTTTCATTTTAGTAAATTATAATTGACTGACAAAACCAGTAATAACATTTATTTACCTAAGAATCATCAGTAAAAGCAACAATTCCTCTGTGAATATACACAAAATTCATCATATTTGTCAAATATTTAGCTGTAAGCTTTTGACTGGTGATTTTTTATGAAAACTTTACCAGAAATGAATAAGCGATATTTATGATGACATCCAGCCTTGAATCAGGGCATGGTATATGTGTCATCATTTAATTTAGTCTAATTTACGGATAATTACTTAATTATATGCACATCTTAATGCTGTCTTCTACCTTTCCCTATCCGCCAACACAGGGGGGAACTCAAGTCAGAACGTTTAATTTACTGAAATATTTGAGTCAACGTCATGATATCACCCTGGTGACTCAACGCGATGCCTGCGGCGATCTGCGCGATCGCGATGTCACGGAAGCAGAAATTGCCGAGTTGCGGGACTGCGTAAATCATCTGGTTGTATTTGATCGTCCCCCAGAATCTGGAACTACATCGGGAATACTGAAGAAAGTACAGCGCTTGAGCCAGTTTTACCTAGAGGGAACCCCTCCCAGCGTACTCAGCCGCTACTCAGTCCAGATGCAAGCATGGATTGATAACTGTGTCCAGGAGCAAAAATGTGATGTGATTACCTGCGAACATAGCGTCAATGAAATTTATGTGCGATCGCATTTTCAGAAATCTCTCAGAACCATAGTCAATATTCACAGTTCTGTCTATGGAAGTTGTCTAAACCAACTAACAACAGGCGTTTCCGAAAATAAACTCCGGGACAAAATTAATCTGCCGCTTTTACGTCGTTATGAACAAAAATATGGCGCGAAATTTTCATCAATAGTTGTCACGACAGAAGACGACAAAAGTCAACTAGAAAAATTTCATCCTCACAGTGAAATTACAGTTATTCCCAATGGAGTTGATTTAGTCACATTTCCCAACCGTACCAGTGACCCCGGAGGATATAAATTAGTATTTATCGGTGCAATGGATAATTTAGCAAATATTGATGCCGTTTGCTTCTTTACCAATCAAGTTTTACCAGAAATTCAAAAAAAATATCCCCAAACAACTTTTGATATTGTCGGTTCTCGTCCTGCACCAGAAGTTTTAGCACTTACACAAAAACCAGGAGTTAATGTCACTGGCAAAGTGCCTTCAATGGTAGATTATTTACACCAATCAACAGTGTGTGTTGTGCCGATGCGGACAGGCTTTGGCATTAAAAATAAAACTTTAGAAGCAATGGCTGCTGGTGTGCCTGTAGTGGCAAGCGATCGCGGTTTAGAAGGACTAGCTATAGACACCCCCATTCGGGCATTACGCGCCAATAAACCAGATGAGTATGTCGCCGCCATTAGTCAACTGTTTGAAAGTCCCCAACTGCGTAATCAATTGTCGCATAATGGTAGACAACTAGTAGAAACCGAATTTACTTGGGACATAGCGGGAAAACGTTATGAACAAGTTTGTTTGGGACTTAATCACCAACATTAAAAAATTGAGAAAAGAGGAGTGAGCAGCAGTGAGCATATTTATACCGCCGCTACACTCCTTTGACCTCGCGCGTTGATAAGCTGTTATGCTTATTTCTAAATACAGCAAATTAATTTTTAACTTTTATCTAACTAAAGTTGCTAATAATTATTAAGTTATTCTGTGATTACCTATACAATGGTTCGAGATATGGCGGTATGCACTTAAATGAACCACATCTGTCTTAGGGGCGCAAGGCCTTGCGCCCATACCGCGTGGTCTGAAAATAGCTGTAAGGACTGGGCATAGCAGATTAATTGTATTACAGAACACAATATAACTTAAAATGAACCTTATACCGAACTTAGTAGTAGACTGACTCCTGGGGTGGACGTTAGAGACAAAAATGGTAGCTAACGTCATAAATGAAGGCAAAAATAATCACAAAGATTAGATACAAAGCGGTTAAAGAAAGAGTTAAATTTGGGAAACTGAGATATAGAGAAATAGAATTTTAGTGGTAAAAATCCCTAAAATCGCGTAAAAATCTGGTTTACATCCATTTGCTTCTCAAGAAATACCTGCATTTCTATTAATTAAGAAGCTGATAATACAAGCATTGAAAACCGGGGGCATATTTATTATGGACTGGTCAGAAAATCTCCAACAATTCCAAGACTTCCTATTATTCAAATTTCCCCAACCACCATACTTTTTACTTTTAATTGGCTTATTTATTAGCCTGCTCTGTGGATTGCCATTTGTGATAACTCTGCAAAAACGAGTGCAAGATTGGATTAAAAATCATTCTCCTCAGACTCTACCTAGATGGGCAAAATTACAACTTTTAACTCCTTTTGTGGGAACTGCCATTGGTGTTTCTATCGCTTGCGCCTCCATGTTAGAAATTTTTGGCTTACCAACTCTGCCTGCTTATTTAATATCTTTGATCGGCACAAGTTTTGTGGCTGCATGGGTTTGGTCAGAAATCGGCCACATCTTAGGGCGAAGACTTTTACGTTCCTATCTAGCTAAATCCTCAGAATTGTCTCACCAAAGATAGAAGTAAGTTTTTATGGTAAATATTAAAGTTTTAAGAGGATAAAATAATGTAAATAAAGATAATTAATCTGTACTATGTAATTCTCAATCTGCCATCTACAAACAGTTAATATTTTAGCTGTAATTGCCACACTTTAGTTACCAAAGTTATGCGCTATGTATTGTGTGGTAATTAATTGAATAATTAGTATAACACTAGAACTGCAAGGCGGAGTCAGGAGGGGAATAGTACAATACGCCCGGACAAAAATTCAAAAATCTGACTCTATAAGCTTTTCATTGATTTCCGATGATTTTCCTAATTATGCCGTGTTGTACTAGAATATTCTACATATTCATGGTTCTTATGGGCAGCAATTGCAGATGATTCAAAGTTTGATCATTGGACATCTTCAAAAGTGACCCAATTAATCCCAGTCTTGATTTAGTGGACTTTTTTGGTCAACCTCTGCAAGCAAGTAGCGGGAATTTAAGGTGAACATAGAACAATTCATTCAAAGCACAGAAGCACTGCATAGCCGTTTAGCAGATTTGTATCAAACCGCTAGCGTTTTACCTTGGATTCCGCCCGAACTGCTGCCCCAAGCTTTTAAAGAACTATATAGCACCTCTAAAATGGTGCAATTAGCCGCAGAGGAACTTTATCAGCAAAATGAAGAACTGATCGAAACACGCAATTGGCTAGAAGCTGAACGCCAACGCTACCAAGATTTATTCGAGTTTGCCCCAGACGGCTATTTAGTCACTAATACCGCAGGAATTATTCAAGAAGCTAATCGTGCCGCAGCGCAATTGCTGAACGTTTCCAGGCAGTTACTCATAGGTAAACCCATAGTTAATTTTGTCCCCCTGGAAGAAAGACAACCCTTTCGCTGTGAACTCAGCCAGCTATGCCAGACGGACAGAGTTAGAGAATTAGTAGTGCGTCTGCAACAAAATTACGGCGAATTTTTTGACGCAGCTATAACAGTGGCTGTCGTGCGTAATCAACAGGGTAGCGCCAATTCCTTGCGTTGGTTATTGCGTAATATCAGTGAACGTCAGAAACAGAAAACCGCATTAATCGACGATAAAAGTAGTCTAATTCAGGATCGCCCTGTACATAAACATACTAAAGGAGAAACTATTCCTCTCAATCCTTTAGTCGTTTGGTATGTTCGCCAGGGCTTAGTTAAGCTCAATACTTTTTGTGAAACTGGCGAAGAAATATTGATAGGGTTAGCGACACAAGATATGATTTTTGGCTCTAATATGACTTCTCTACCCATTTATCAAGCCACTGCCTTATCAGATGTGGAATTAGTATCAATTTATGTATCAGAAATTGCAGGAAACCCCATGTTGAGCCATCTTCTGTTACCAAAAATTAATCAACGATTACAACAAACAGAATCTTTTTTAGTGATTGCTGGTAAGCGGCGGGTAGAAGAAAGGCTTTACCATTTATTGCAACTTTTAAAACAGCAAATCGGCGAGTCTGTAGCAGGAGGGACTCGCTTAAGTGTGCGCTTGACTCATGAAGATATCGCTAGTGCTTGCTGTACTACCAGAGTGACAATTACCCGATTGATGGGAAAATTACAGCAAGAAGGTGTAATTAGTTTTGATTCTAAAAAATATGTGATTTTTAAGGATTAATTTGGATAAAAATCTGGGAATATCGGATTTAGGAATGATCAGGGAGCAGGGAAAAATCAAGTATTTTCCCCTTTATCCCTCTTATCTCCCTCGGCTGACTTCTAACATCAACTTTGAGTCCCAAGTGTAGTAGCCAATTTTTTCAGGTACTCTCGAAAATCGCCCGGTGCGATAGCCTCGTGATAGTTCATTCAGTACTTTGGTTTTTACTTCTCGCACTCCCTGCTCATCTAGTTCACCAAAAAGACCAGTGATGATGTCCGCAACACTGAAAACTCTGCCTGAATGTTTTTCTAAGAAATCAGAAAGAGCATCTATCAAAAATTGACCCTCAAATTCTGGCAGCATGGGTACAACATTTGTATTTGCGGTGGGAAGTGGTTTCTTCCTGTTGGACTTGCCAGTTTGAGAGTAACCTTTAGTTGTGTTGGAGTTAACTAAATTTAAATTCAGAGTATAACAACCAGGTTCGTCAGGAATCCCCCACCAAGCCTTTCTTTCTCTACCCTGTGTCAGTGAGGATTGGACTCTACCTTTAACGACTTTGAAGATGGGCGGGTCTAAATCTCCATAAAGCGATCGCACGATAAAATCTATATGACAAACTGTACCAAGATGATCGTGCAGTAGGCTTTTGATAGCTTCCATCCGAGTTTGAGGTTGATACTCCGGGAGCATGGGAATATCTGGCACTTTGATTGATTGATCTTGACTCTCTGTCGTTGTCACATCTGAATTATCCCTCTCCAAGTTGTTTGCTCTGGGAAATTCTGACTGAGTGGAGCTAAGAGTTTCTTCGGAGATGGATAACAGTGAATCTGGTGCAGGAGGTGGGGAGGAACCCTCTCGCAGCATCTTAACTGTAGCCCCATTGCCATTAGTATCTGATGAAGAAGACCAGTTAGACAACAAAGCATCCACATGATCGAGCTGCGATCGCGCCTGTGAGTATAAGCTTTCATACTCTTCTACAAGGCGAGTATAGTAGTCTCGTAATTCCAACAGTGGAGAGATAAAAGCTTCCGGGGGTTTTGATGGTAAGAGATTATTCATAAAGCTTTGAATTATCCTAAATCTATATCACTTTTGTAAGTCATGGCTCTAGGTTTGGCTCTTTGAGATGACTGATGAGATTTTTTTGGCGCTTGAGGTGGTCGGCATTCCTCGCAATATAATGGGCGAGGTCCAAAAGTTTCACGTTGTGTAGTTTGGTCGCATTGCTTACAGACAAAATGGAAAACACGAGTATGAATCTGTCTTTTATGCGCCCGGACAGTATATTCCCTAACATCAATGAACTTACTAGGCATAATCGGTGAAGAGTGAATTTGATTCCTATCAATATAGCTATTCAAGCAAATTAAATCGTATCCGTGTATGTTCAATTGTAAGTTTTATTCCAATCAATGATTTTGGCTCAGACTAACTTGGGAGTAACTAAGATACTATCTGCTTGAGATACATATAGTTAATTATCACCATTCAAGTGTCTATCGCTTCTATACCTCTGGGTTACTAAATATAGAAATTCGGACTATTTATCAAAAATTTATGACAAATTGGCAAGAGTATTCATCTTGGACTTACAGGTATTTTCAGGTAAATCGACCACGCGCTAGGGGCGCAAGGCCTTGCGCCCTTACGACTCATGTCAGGTTCTCGGTTTTTATGTTGGTCAGCAAATGTCATGAAAAACACCTCTGCTATTGTGAAGTGGGCATCTGAACTTTTAGAATCTACTTTGCGAAAGATTTGATAATTTTCCCTAGATTAAAAAAAGACACTTCGTAGTCAGGATTTATACCTTATACAAAGTGTCTTGTTGTACAGATTCAAGCTGACTCCAACTAAAAATTGCTCACCTATTAAGGAGACGGCAAAGATTACCTACCACTGCCACGATCTAACTTGATGGGATCAAGCCAATGTAATTTCAAATAGTTTATATCATCATTGAGTTTTTTAACTTGATAACTTGCGTTTTGATCGAAACAAAAAAATTGGTTATTCATCTGCTGAATTTAAAAATCTTGATTGTTAAACTTACTAACTGAGGTAGTAAATTCATAAATTGAATTTACCAGAGCTATATGTTCTTCATGACTAAGATGGCAGTTTTCATAAGAATCCTCTAAAAAACAGATAAGTGCTAAACTTGCAGATTCTAGTTTTGCCCTTTTCCTTCCTGCCCTGATAGCTTGATATAATTCAGGATAAATTTGGTTATTGCTAATTCCTATTTGCTCATTTGGCATCCAACACTTAAATGCATAACCTTCAGGCAATAGTATTAATTCAATTAACCAACCATGATATGAATCTTGCCATTTCATCCACAATTCGTCTCTCAGTTCAGTGATTAAGGTTTTTACCTGCTTTTCATGCGAATCAAATTATATAACCTATATATGCAATCACTGTGCAGAATTTGTGCAGAAGTTGTGTAGAAAACTTAGGTAACACTTTTTACATATAAAAATACTATTTGATTATTGAACAAACACGTTGACTTTTAACGGTATCTGGAAAACCCCGCTTCCATTCCTCTACCCTGCAAGGAGAGAGGCTTTAAAATTTCCCCCTTCCCTACCAGGGAAGGGGGTTAGGGGGTTAGGTTTCACGTTAGCTTTTCCACATAACGTGAAAAGTCAGAACAAACCAGTAGTGGCGTGACAAGCTTAAAATGTTGCAAAAAATTGAAAAATTGTAGGTTGGGTTGACGTAAGGAAACCCAACATCATTGGCAGCGTTGGGTTGCGCTGCGCTTAACCCAACCTACGTCTAATGCACTATTTTAGGCTTGTCAGTCCACTACAATATTTATTTTTTTCATAAATCAAATATGATTCTTATTTGAGGCGATAACCTAGTCCATGAACTGTTTGAATAAAATCTTCTGGCGCACCTAAAGCTCTCAGTTTTTGCCGGAGACATTTAATATGAGACCTCACAGTTTCCTCCACTGGGGAATCATCCACAGACCAAACCTGCTCAATCATGCTAGAACGGCTCAACACCCTTCTGCCATTAGCAACCAATAATTCTAAAATTGCGTATTCTTTTGGTGTTAATGTTAAAGGGTAACTATTATAAATCACCTCATAGGTACTAGAATTAAGATGCAATTTTTCCCAAGATAATGTTACTGTACTTGCAGAACTACCTCGTCTGAGTAAAGCCCGTATTCGAGCCATTAACTCTTCTAAATCAAAGGGTTTAGCCACATAATCATCGGCTCCTGCATCTAAGCCAGCTATCTTGTCAGCGACAGTATCACGAGCAGTTAACATTAACACTGGTGCGCCACAGTTTTGATGTGCTGGATGATTTGTGCCAGCAGTGCGTAAGCGTTGACAAAACCTGATACCATCTAGTTTTGGCAGTGTGACATCTAACAGCACTAAGTCATATTTCATTGATTCTGCTGAATTCCAAGCTGCTTCGCCATCTTTGGCAATATCTACTACATATTGCCTTCTAATTAAAGCTTCTGTTAGGACTTCCGCCAGTTGGATATCATCTTCAACTACAAGAATTCGCATAATATATCCTTTATTTAGCAAAAATTAAACGTTTGTAGTGAGGACTTTAGTCTTCAAATAAGGAAGGGCTAAAGCCCTGACTACGAACTTAATTACAACAATTTAACTGTAAGCGATCGCAATTATAACGATTAAACGAGTTATTTTTTCACCAATTTTATGAACCAGAAATTTATGAAATGGTCTTTTCCAGGAAAATGGATTATTGGCGGGTTTGGTTTAACCTTGTTGCTGATGGGTGTAGTTACCTTTGCTTCATTTAAAAGCACAACTGAAATCAAACAGGGGGCTGATAGAGTACAGCAGACTTATCAAACCCTCAATAGTTTGACCAATTTTTATGCAGCGATGACAGCAGCCGAATCAGCCCGGCGAGGATATATATTTTTAGGAAGTAGTCAAGATTTACAGCGACATCAAAATGAAGTGGCAAATATGCAAACTGAACTCAAGCTGTTAGAGGAGCAGATACACCCTAGTTTGAGTCAACAAGAAAGATTTTCACAGTTGAATTTATTAGTAAATCAAAGATTAGCTCTTTTAGAAGAATCTATAGAACTCTATCAGACAGATAAAACTGCATTGCAAATGCAAAATGATATTACTGAGCGTAGCGTAAAACTTAGAGAAGAAATACGTCCAGTGATAGCAGAGATTAAAGCTGAAGAACAAAGTTATCTCAGAGCGACACTAGAACAATCTCATGATAGTATTAATTTCAGAATTTGGATCGAAATATTGGGGACAATTTTAAGTCTTGCCGTTATTTCTAGTTTATGTGTTATCCTAAATCGTCAATGGGTAAAACGCGATCAAATTGAGTCTTTAGAAGTTTCTCTGGCTCAACAAAAAGAATTTAGTGAGTTAAAACTGCGCTTGTTTGCGATGATTTCTCATGAGTTTCGCACACCTTTGAGTATTATTTTGCTGTCGTCGCAGTTGTTAAATGAAACTCTCAAGGATGTGGTAGATGAGCAGCAGGTAAAAAATCTCTACCGGATTCAGTCTTCAGCTAAATTAATGAATCATTTATTAACGGATATATTAACTTTAACTAGGGCTGAAGCCGATAAACTAGATTACACACCTCAATTGATTAATGTAGAAAATTTTTGTTTAAATTTGGTAGAAGATTTACAGCTTTTTGGCACAACATCCCATGTAATGGAATTCAAAAATCATGGTCAGTGTTTTCGTGCCAATATAGATGAAAAGTTGCTGTACTCTATTTTGAGTAATTTACTATTGAATGCTATTAAATATTCCTTTGCAGGTGGTCATATATATTTAATTTTAGATTCTGACGCTGAATATATAGTTTTTCAGGTAATAGATGAAGGTATAGGTATTCCGCCAGAGGAACAACCAAAAATTTATGAGCTTTTATATCGATGTCAAAATGTGGAAAATATTGTTGGTATTGGTTTGGGTTTACCTGTGGTGAAAAAATGTGTGGAACGACATCAAGGTGAAATTACGATGGAAAGTGCTGTAGGTGTGGGAACAACTTTTACGGTGAAGATTCCGCATCAGAATAAATAAAGAATTATCTTGTCATTGCGAGGAGGAACGACAGACTTTTCGGCGTAATCCTACAGCCAAGAGCTAGACGGCGAAACCAAGTGTTAGGGGGAATTTTCAGACTTGTGTGTACACCGTAGGCAAGCGAGGAGGGGGCTATGATATGGCTTGGATGATTAAAAAAGGCTATATTATATCAGCCTTCTGACAGTGTATGCTGCACAGTCGAGGCGTTTAGGCTGAGGATATCACTTGCATTGTAGAGGAATTGATTATGCCTAGTGGTCACGCCAGTCATAAAGGCACTGCGGATAAACCTAATACTAATACTGAAGGTAGCATGGATATTGCTGCTGATAAATCCATCGATCCTGATGAGGTTTTACCGGAAGGTGCGAGTACAAATACAACCAGAACTCAAGAGTTTGTCGATTATCCTCCCGCTATTCAACGCCCTGGGGAGGATGTGAAACAGGAGGAATAATGAACCTCACCCCCAGCCCCTCTCCTTGGTAAGGAGAGGGGAGAATGATTAAATAAGTTATGAGTTATGGGATCAGAATTATGAGTGATTTTGGGAAGAAAAGGTTGGAGGCTGTTTTAGCGATCGCTACTTATTCTATAGGTAGTGGTACGGCTTCAGCTGCACCAACTCCAGGAGGGGAAATTCCTAGACAGTTGATTCTCACGGCTTCTGATATCCTCATGTATATCAGCATTTGGAGAATTTATTTTCAGGAAGATTTATCTCGTCAAGGTCTTGTAGATATTTTGGCTGAATTAGGTTTAGTGACGGTCAGCGCCACCGGGACAGCCTATATAGTGACTAAAGCTAGTACGGCTATTTTGAAGGAAATTACTAACTGGACTGGGCCTTTGGGGTGGGGTGTGACAGCTGCGATCGCAGGTTCCCTGAGTGGGTTATTTGGGGTCGTCTGGGCTTTATATTGCGATCGCCTAGCTTCGGAACGACAACCACAATCAACATAGAAACAAAATTATATTTTATCAGAAAAAGTATCATTTTCGGGACTAAGTTGCGATGGTTCTGACTGCAATTTAGTCTCAGCCCCAGAAATATTTTCTTCTACCTGATCGGCGTTGATGCGATCGCCATCTTTATCCTGAACAACAGCTTTCTGGAATCCTGGTTTTACAGACTTCAAATCCTGTTTAGTTTGTTCATAGTCTTTTTGAATAAATTCCGTAGCTTGACTGATTTTTTCACTCAAGCCTTCTGTATATTTCGGGGGATTTTTCACAGCTTTCTCTAAGACAATCACGCGCTTATCGCCTACACTCGAAATCATGATCGGTGCAAGTAAATATGTCCCTTCCATTAATCCCTGCCAACCATTATGAGAAAACATATAGTTAACAACTTCTCCAGTCTCCACATTGAATATCAAATCCTGGATTTTTCCGACTTTATTACCACTATCTGTCCACACCTCACTTCCCAATACTGGATTAACTGATTCTGCAATTTCTGGAGTGTGATTATCCTGACGGCTGACTAAAACGCTATCAGCACCAATGGCTTCAATTTCTCTCCAAGCAAAGGTTTTTTGTTTAGTACCAAGCCATCCTGATTTACAGGCGAATCCCACCACTCTTTGTGCCTGACTATCTAGTAAAAGTTGTGACACCCGACCAACTTCTTCCACTGTTTCACGGTCAAGCACTAAACGTTTTAGCAACTCACTGTGCTTTAAAACTTGAGATGGCGTAGACATATTAAAAATACTTACCAAGTATTAATGATTAATGATAACATTATACTCGCAATTCAATAGCAATGTGTCTGTATTAAGTTCTGATAATTATCTGATCTTGATATTCTGGTAATTGCCAGTCAAATCATCCCCAGGCTAGTACCGTCGTGAATTCAGGACGGGCGTATTGCAATACGCCCGTACAACAAAATTCAAAAAGCTGATACATAGGCTTTTCATTAATTTTGAATGTTCTGTTTATTTACGCTGACTTGTACTACTTATTGAAGCGAGAGGTCATCAACAATGCGGATATTTTCCATTATTGCCGTCTTGGTAGCATTATTAGCTGTAGTGTTTGCATTTCAAAATGCTATTACTATCAGCGTGAAATTTTTTAATGTAAATTTTGAGGCTTCACTAGCAATTGTGCTAATCTTGACTCTGGGCATAGGAATTTTAATCGGTTTACTTGTGTCAATTCCTAGTGTAATTAAACGAAGTTCAAAAATTTCTAAATCTAAACTAAAAATTGCCGAACTAGAGAATGAATCGCATAAATATCTAGAAACAATCACCCATCAGCGACAAAGAATTGAAAACCTGGAAAGGCATCTAAATTTAAAGGAAAATCAATAAAATATGTATAACTTTGATGTTGTAGTAGTAGGTGCTGGTCCGGCTGGTGGTCATTGCGCTAGATTATTAGCAAAAACTGGTTATAAGGTTTTGCTAATAGAAAGATTTAAAGATTTTAGTCGCAATAGTTTTTCTAGTGGTG
Organism: Anabaena sp. CCY 0017; assembly: GCF_963920885.1. Taxonomy (NCBI): domain Bacteria; kingdom Bacillati; phylum Cyanobacteriota; class Cyanophyceae; order Nostocales; family Nostocaceae; genus Anabaena; species Anabaena sp. CCY 0017. The sequence goes on from NZ_CAWUDG010000008.1 coordinate 134,024, forward strand.
TAACTCCCTCAGAAACACTCAAGCAATTTAATTTGCCTGAAAGTGTTGTGGGAAGTTTTTGGAATAGGTTTGTGATTGTGACTTCAAACAAGCAAGGTGTCTGGGAGTCTGATACAACTCAAGGAAGTGTCTTAGACTTTTCTAAGCTGCGGCAGTTTTTAGCAGATGAGGTGAAGAACAATAGTGGCGAAGTTTGGCTGGGATGTCGCTACATGAATCACTGGGAACAAGATGATCAAATTTTAATTACTATTAAAAATAATCTTGTCAACGAAGAGGTAAATGTTACCTCAAAGATTCTAGTTGATGCCACAGGGCCTGCTAGGGCTATTACTTGTCGCAAAGGCAAACCACAACCTGAGTTTTTGACGGGAACTGGGATTGAGTACCTGATAGAAGTTAATGATGAAGCATATAAACAAAATTTAGGAACTTTAACTTTTTTACTGGGTTATAAATGGATGCCAAAAGGATATTCCTGGATTTTTCCAATGGGGAATAATCAACTCAAAGTGGGTGCAGCAATACTAAATAAAAGCCATAAATTAGTTACAGATATTAAGCCTTTAAAGTATTATATTGACCTTTTAATCAAAGAGTATCTCAAGCCAGATACTTACAAAGTTTTGGATGTACATGGCGAAACACTGCGATACAGTTCTGGCTTACAAGACATATATGCTGAAGGCAGAGTTATCGCAATTGGTGACACGGTTTCAACTGTGAATTTTCTGGGAGGTGAAGGTATTCGTCACGCTATGTTGAGTTCTGAAGTTGCTAGCAGATACATTAATGAATTTCTTGGAGAAGAAAGAAAAGACTTTAATGGCTATCAGGAAGAAATGCACGGAATCTTTCTGGCAAAATGGACAATCTCAGAAAAACTGGCAATCAAGACATACATTGAGGATGCTGATACTTTGGTAGATAGGGTCGTTTCCTATCTCAAGCCTATGAAGCTGGAAGATATTGTTAATATTTTGTTTTACTACCGTTTTGAGAAGGTATATAAAGGTTTTTGGAGTTATGCTTTGAGAAAGTTGAGGTCGAAATTTGGCTTTTTATTAAACTGGATGTCCAGGTTTTCTGTGAATAAAGTGGATGATGCAAAGTAGTTGAGCAAAATTCAATAAATAGTGTATTAAACGTAGGTTGGGTTAAGCGCAGCGCAACCCAACGCTGTCAATGATGTTGGGTTTGGTTACGTCAACCCAACCTACAATTTTTTGCATCATTTGGTGGAAAAAATTGTAGAAACGTTCCATGCAACTTCTCTACAAGGGTTTCAGGTTACGCATATTTAAATTCGTTCGATGTCTAATTGATATAACGCCAATTTTTGCAGGCGGGAAGGTCTGAATCTTTGTTCTTTCGTTGAGGAGGAAGGGTAATAAAGCACCACTTCCAATTACAGCACTATCTACAATACTAATGGGGGTAATCTTTAACAGGTTCCTCAGTGGTGGGATGGATATAGCTAAGATTTGTACAGCAAATGAACCTGTAATGGCAGCATTTAAGTAAGGATTATTTGGTAGTTTATCTTGACTAAATATGCTGTGATTTTCGGAACGACAGCTAATAGTATGCAGTAGTTGTGCCGTTATTAGAGTCATACAAGCAACTGTGCTAGCCCGCGCCCCTATGCCATATTTGAGGATGGCATAAGTGTATGCTGCTAGGGTACTGACAGATATTGTGGCTGACTCAAAGATAATTCTGCCAAAATCGGAGTTTTTGATGATGGATTCATCAGGATTGCGGGGTGGTTGACTCAATACATCAGGTTCTGGTGCTTCCATCGCCAGGGATAAACCAGGGAAAATATCAGTGATTAAATTTAGCCACAGCAGTTGAATCGCATTCAAGGGTTCGCCTATACCAGCAGCTGTAGCAGTGGTCATCACCATGATTTCGCTGAGGTTGGTGGACAGGAGAAAATGCACAGATTTTCTAATGTTGTTATAGATAGTCCTCCCCCGACTGACCGCAATAATCATGGTTTCTAGTCTGTCATCTTCGAGGACGATATCTGCAACTTCACGCGCCACATCGGTTCCACCTTTACCCATTGCTACACCCACTTGTGCCGCCTTTAGTGCCGGTGCATCATTGATTCCATCGCCGGTCATGGCCACGACTTTTCCGGCTGCTTGCAAAGCCTGGACTATTTGCAGTTTATTACTAGGACTGATGCGGGCAAAAACGTTTACTTTGTTGCTCATTGCTGTCAGTTCCTCTGGTGTGAGATGATCAAGGTTAGTCGCATCGAGAATTTCTAGTTGGTCATTGCGACTCAATTCTAATTTTTGGGCGATCGCATAAGCAGTTGAACTTTGATCTCCGGTCATCATCACTGTATCAATTCCAGCTTGATGAAACTCCCCAATTAATTTTTTCACCCCGACTCTAATGGGGTCTGTCATCGCCACTAAACCCAGCCAAATCAGGTCTGTTTCATAATTATTACCGTTGTCATAATGATCAATATGGCTGTAGGCTACTCCCAAGACGCGCAGTGCTTGTCCAGCTAAACGATCATTTTCCTGTGCGATCGCCTGCCTATTTTCGGCTGTTAAATGCACAACTTTGCCATTTTTCATCCACCATTGACATATCTTAATCATTTCGGCGGGATTACCTTTAACTGCAATCAATTTGTGGTGATTGTCAATCTCATGAATTGTACTCATGAGGTTACGGTTTTCGCTTCGCAAGTTAGTTTCTAGCAGTCCATACTTTTGCCTGAGTTGGATAACATCAACTCCAGCACTAATTGCCAAATTAATCAAAGCATTTTCTGTTGGCGAACCTGTAACCAAATATTCCCCATTATCCTGTTGACTGACTTCACTTTCATTGCAGAGAACCGATATATGAATCAGCTTTAACAGTTCATCATTCCTATAGGGGTTAACATTTTCTTCCCCCACAGTAATCTGTTGAGTGGTTGTCCGAATTTCCACCACTAACATTTTATTTTCAGTAATTGTCCCGGTTTTATCCAAGCAAATTGTCTGTACAGAACCCAAAGCTTCTACCGCGCTGAGACTGCGAATGAGAACATTATTCTTTCTCATTTCACGGATACCTAAAGCTAGGGATGTGGTAGCAATTGTGGGCAAACCTTCGGGAACCGCAGCTACTGCGAGAGATATAGATGATTGCATCATTGTCACTAAACCATATCCCCGCAGCACTCCCAAACCAAAGACTAAACTGCAAATTCCCATACCGATTAAAACCAGTTGACTTCCCACCTCATCTAGTTGTCTTTCTAGGGGAGTATCTATAGAGGTAGCCTGATTCACAAGTTGTTGGATTTTGCCCATTTCTGTAAATTTACCTGTGGCTACAACCACAGCAAATCCTTGACCACCAGTAACAAAAGTCCCCTTATAGACCATGTTCAAGCGGTCAGCTAAGGGAATATTTCCACCAGACAAAGGCGCAATAGTTTTTAGAATGGGGATACTTTCACCAGTCAGGGCGGATTCGTCTACACTCAAGTTATCAGCTACGATAATTCTGGCATCTGCGGCTATGTAAGTACCAGATTTAAGCCATAAAATATCTCCAACAACTACATTTTCTGTAGGAATTTCTATCTGCTGACCTTCTCTAATTACCCCAGTTAATATCTGTTCTTGATTTTTGAGAGATTGAATGATTTTTGCTGATTGGCTTTCTGTGACGTATCCAATCGCTGCATTCAAACCAACCACACCCATAATCACGACCGCATCTATCATACCACCAGTAATAATGGCAATTCCCGCCGCCGCCCCCAGTAAAGCAACTGGCAAAGATTTAAACTGGTCTATTAAAATGTTTGCAGAGGAACGGGTTGGGATTGCAGATAAAATATTAGAACCGTATTTAATCAGATTTATTGTAGCAGATTCACTAGATAATCCTGATGTTTTTGAAGTATTTAATGTATCAATAACTCTATCTGCTGTGATTAAATGCCAATTATCGCTTTTTTGGTCTTGGGCATTTTTATTTGTGAAAGATTTGGTAAGTTTTTGGGTTTGAGCTAAACTAGGATTATTATGATAATGTCTGACAGTTTTATCAATGAGTAAGCCGATGTTCTGCCAGCTTTTTTCAGCCTTGAAACTAACTAGAATATTACTCGTTAATGAATTAGCATTAACATAGAATATTTCTGGGTATTTGGCAAGCGATCGCTCCAAATATCTTGCTAAAGATGGTGAACGATAAAGTTGATTAACTTTGTATCTAGCTCTCCCTTTAACTTTAGTGTGTATTGCTTGAATCACCGCAATTTTTGCTCCTGTATCGCCCATAATCACTAAGCATATAGGACTCATATTGGATTTATGAAACACACCCTACATATACTTAGATTTTTTCAACAATCAAATCGGATTCGTATAGTTTAATGTTGTATGCTTAATTATTATTATAGTTGCTATACTCAAGCTCAGGAATAAATCCAGTATTAAGACTTGCAAAGTCTAATCAAAAAAGTATTATTTTTATATAAATTTATCTAATTTTCCTTTACCTTGACTAACTTTAATAATTCTTAATCATTAAGTTTTACAAAGCTATCAAAAGCCAACCATGCTAATATATACCAGGGAATTTCTTCAAATTTCAGCCCCTGCTTGAGCAATTGTCCAATAGCAAATAAACTCAAACCTAGAGGTACTAGTAACCGTAAATCAGCAACACCATTCGTCATGTGATTAACATCGGCGTTGAGATCAGACATGACATTCTCTAAATCCTGGGCTATGGCGGATTTACCATCTGTTAAATTGTGTTGATTACTTTGATAACTTAATGTTTCCACTCCGTTTTTAGTCAAATCTGGATTTACTTCTGCTGCTATCTTTTCTAAAGCTTCGCTGGCTGCTGTAACTACTTGCCCCAACCTTTCAGATAGAGCCATACCCTCTGTTATAGTAGTTCTAACTATAGGTTGTTTGACAGCTTCAGCAACAGGAATAATTAGAGGTGAAAAAATTATTGTTGCCAGACTATCGACAATTTCAGGTACATTAACTTCTTGCAAATCAAACGTAGATGTCATCTGCCAATTTTCTCCGAAAGTAGGGCATCAATATATCAAGATTGATGAATTTTATCTTGATTTACATCAGCCTAAAGTCGCAAAACTAGATCCTCAACAGCGTTATTTTGCTGCATGACTACCTGCGTGATTTACGCCAACCATTGGCGATCGCCTCTGATTCTGTACAAAACCACCTTTCTCCACGGGCTGGATTTATAACTGTGGATTCATAATATTTCATACCCGGAAGGTGATAGATTTTACTACCTGTCTTAACGGAGATATTGCCTTTGATATTACATTCTAAATTTTTCTCTGATTTTTTAATTGATGTAATCAGAGAATGACTAGAACTGGACTTCATTGTAGGAAGGGCAACTACAAGCAAGATCCCGATCATAACAAAACTTGTGAGTAGACCTTTCTTAATAAAAAGTTCCATGAAATAACCTCATAATAATTTTACTGAATTGCTTTTTTCAACCTGTGATCAATCTAAACATAGATATTTTACCTCTAGAGGCATACATGGAAGAAATAGAATTTAGCATAATTATACCTCTAGAGTAATGTAATTAATCATAAACATCCTTAATACTAAGAAAGGGCTGGATAGCAATTATCCAAGATTCATCCAAAAACATAGATAAATTCTGCACTTATGATGAATTCCAAATTGTCATTAGTAGTTTTTGGAGATTATGATTAGTAATTATTGAAAGTGAAAAGGAGTTTATTATCCTCCAAATTTGCTAATTCAGCCATTTAAATTTCACAGATTACTCGTCTAGAAAAGTTATATCCATAAAACAATCATGACAACTTCTACACACCACGAACAACAAATTCAAAAGCTGGGTGAATTGATTGCAGATATTAACTGTGGGATGTTAACCACAATTGATCAAAATGGCTGCTTGCACAGTTGTCCCATGTACAAAAGTGGTGACATTAACTCTGAAGGCGCAATTTGGTTCTTTACCTCCGCCAATACTCAAAAGGTAAATGATATTAAACGCAATCAGCAGCTAAACGTTAGTTTTACCTCACCTGATAAACAGAGATATGTTTCCGTTTCCGGTACAGGTGAACTAATTAATGACCGTAACAAAATGCAAGAACAATGGCAACCAGAACTTCAGACTTGGCTACCCAAAGGATTAGACGAACCAGACTTAGTTTTACTCAAAGTGAATATTCACAAAGTTGATTATTGGGATACTCCATCAAGCATTCACCCCCAAACAATTGGAGTTGATTCTTGATAAATTCATCTTCACAACAACTGCGGCTAAAAAGTAATATCTATGCCTTACCAACATCTTGAAGATTTACCAGATTTAGTTAAAGAAAACTTACCCCAACACGGCCAAGAAATTTTTCAAGCCGCATTTAATAGTGCTGAAGAACAATATGAAGAAGAAGAACGAGCCTTTCGTGTTGCTTGGAGTGCAGTTAAGCGAGTTTACGAAAAAGGCGAAGATGGCAATTGGCACAAAAAGCCTGAATAAGAAAGTCCCGGAGGTTTTGAGATGAATTACCTGGTTGCAGTATTACCTGACCGAATAGAAGCAGAAACCGCCTACTCGGCACTAGAAAAATCAAATTTGCCCATGTCACAAGTTGATATTTTAGGCAAAGGTTATAAAAGCGCTGACGAATTTGGATTTATTGATCCAAATAAACAAGCCAGTAAACAAGTAAATAAACTAATTTACTGGCTGATTCCCTTTGGATTTATCGCTGGTTTTGCCTTCAACTTGCTCACGAGAATTGACATTCTGCCCCAAGCTAATCCATTAATAAATGAAATTATTGGTGGTTTACTAGGCGCTGCATCTGGTGCGTTAGGTGCTTATTTTATTGGTGGGGGAGTTGGTTTAACAGTTGGTAGTGGCGATGCTTTGACCTACCGTAACCGTTTAAATGCTGGCAAATATCTGATTGTAGTCACAGGAAATGAAGACTTAATCCGCCAAGCTACTCGCATCCTGCGCCAATTTGAACCGGAAAATATTCAAGGTTATGCAGAATTAGGAACTGCTTGAATTTTTGGGAATTTTGAATTGAGTTAACATCCTCCCCACCCTATGACCTACGCTGGTAAAAAACATTTCATTTAAGTAGTGGCGTGACAAGCTTAAAATGATGCAAAAAATTGTAGGTTGGGTTGACGTAAGGAAACTCAACATCATCGGTAGCGTTGGGTTGCGCTGCGCTTAACCCAACCTACGTCTAACGCACCGATAATTTAGGATGGTGCGTTGCGCTACGCGACAACACACCCTACAAAAAAAGGATTGGGAAGAAACAAACGCATAGGGAATCAAACGCTCACAGGCGCTTCCCTTACGCTGTGAATAATTTAGTTTTTTTGGTTGAGTTGGGCTGTACCGTGGGGATGAGAATGTTCTATCTGTTGGTTTAAACTTTGGGCCATCTCCACGGCGACAATAATTAATTGCTGTTCCATGCGCCCAGTGCTGCCCTCATCACTGACTTTTGGGTAAATATGCGGGTTGGATAACATGGCGGCTAACAGTTGAGATGCCGTGTGTTTGAGTTGATCAACTTGTGAGTTCATAGGCTTATTCCTTCCAGCCCAATGGCGGTTCAATCATGGTCTGCTCCGACTTACCAGCCCGAACACCTGGCTTATCAAAAATCTTAACGGTGGTGGCTTGGGGGCCTTCTTCGCCTTCTACAAAGGAAAAATGCACGGCTGTCCCAATTTCTAAGCGGTCAAAGTCATGATGGATCACACTGTTACGGTGGAAGTAGATTTCATGACCGTCCAAAGTTTTCAAGAAGCCATATCCCCGATCTTTAAACAGTTTGGTGATTAGTGCGGTTGTTTCCTCAGCTTCTTCTTGATTTTGAGCGCGGTCGCTTTCATGTTGCCGTTCATTAAGTTTTACTAGTTGCTGACGCGCTGCATTGAAAGCATCCCGAATCACCGCATCTAAAGGGTCGTATTGGTTACTCTCTGCGGGATTTCTTTCTGCTACCAGTTCGTGACCGGGGGGTACAGTCATATCAATCCGCACGCGATAAGGTGAACCACTCCGGGGGCGATCATGTACCTTTTCAATGGCAATATGGCAACTACTTATGTGATCACAAACATTCTCTAATTTGGCGATTTTTTCATGCACTAGGTTATCAATCGCATTTGTTTTCTCGACGTTGCGATAGGTAATTTCTGGTGGTACTTTCATACTTTTGTTAAATTCTAAATAGGCTATTAGCAAGCATCAATTTTGATATTTATAAAGGTCAAAACTTGTCTAGGTAAGAGTTAATGGTTGATGGCTGGTTTGGGCTTTTGTCAGCAACTCACGAACTTGATCATCTGTAGTTTGGGGAAAGTCTTCGTACCATAAACCAACACTATAAAATGGGTCGGGTGTGGCAGCGCAGACAATTTCATCCACCGCAACTTGTAACTCTTGGCAAGTGGCGCTAGCAGCCACGGGTACACCAATGACTATTTTCGCGGGGTGTTGTCGCCGCACAGATGCTACTGCCGCCCACATGGTTGCACCTGTAGCTAAACCATCGTCTACTAAGATGACTATGCGTTTTTCTAAATTAGGGAATGGGCGATCGCCTCGATAAAGACGTTCCCGACGTTCTAATTCCCGTTCTTCTTGCGCCGCTACTCTGGCAATTGTGTCCTCGGAGATGTTCACCAAGTTGACAATATGTTCATTAATAATCCGTACTCCGCCGGATGCGATCGCACCCATTGCCAACTCTTCTTGCTCAGGCACACCCAGTTTCCGCACCACCAGCACATCTAAGGGCGCATTCAAGGCTTTGGCAACTTCAAAGGCGACGGGTACACCACCCCTGGGTAGAGCTAAGACGATGACATCGGAACGATTAGTATAATCTGCTAACTCTCCGGCTAAAATTTGACCTGCTATTGTACGATTTTTAAATAGCATGGTATAATTCTCCTGATATTTTTCCCAACAATAAAGTTTTATTTTTGAACGGGCATTTTCTCTCCAGATTAATTTCAGTGCCTCACTGGTGATGCTTACTAATACTAGTCATCAAGTGTTGCTACTGTTTCTAAATTGATCATAGAAAGTAATACCTTGCACAACCTCTGACTAACGAGGCGACATCATCAATCTACGGATCTATCTAATGGAGGAAAAGGGGCAGGGGGTAGGGTGAAGAGAGTCATTAAAATTCCCCTATGCTGTTTTTTTTGTCAATATTAGTTAATAATAGTCAGCAAATATTTAGCTACGGTGTGCGGATTTAACAAAATATAGAACCTCACCCCCAACCCCTCTCCTTGGTAAGGAGAGGGGAGCTTTGATGCAAGTTAAAGCCGGGGTGAGGTCAAAAAACAGATTTGCACGTTATTTAATTGAGGGTTTTGTCTAGAAAATGGGGAGTGATGAAATTTGCGGTTCTTTACTCCTAATTCCCATGATTCTACGGACGCTCTTCAATTACACGGTCGATTAAACCGTATTCTTTGGCTTCAGCAGCAGACATGAAAAAGTCACGATCCATATCTTTTTCAATCTTCTCTATAGCCTGACCAGTCTTCTCGGAATAAATACCATTGAGCTGGTGACGAATCCGCAGAATTTCTCTGGCTTCAATTTCGATATCGCTGGCTTGTCCACGAGTACCACCAGAGGGCTGGTGAATCATAATCCGAGAATGAGGCAATGCCATTCTTTTTCCCTTCGTGCCAGCTGCTAACAGGAATGATCCCATTGAAGCGGCTAAACCGACGCAAATTGTCACCACATCTGATTTGATGTGTTGCATGGTGTCAAAAATTGCCATGCCGGATGTCACCATCCCACCGGGGGAATTTATGTATAAATAAATATCCTTACCTGGATCATCTGAATCCAGATACAGCATGACAGCGATAATTTGGTTAGCAATTTCATCATCAACATCTCGTCCCAGGAAAATAATCCGTTCCCGGTAAAGGCGATCATAAATACTAATCCAATCTGTATATTGTCCTCCGGGCATCCGGTAAGGAACTTTAGGAACACCTATAGGCATCTTCGTGACTCCGCTTGTAATTAATTGGGAATATGAGCAAGTTCTCCACTCAGCACTCAGCACTCAGCAGTCATTAAAGAACACTGGCAGGTAATGGGGGATTGGCGAGTTCTTCTTTCTCAAAAACTCGGTCAATCAAACCGTAGTCCCTGGCTTCATAAGGAGTCATGTATAACAAACGATCCATGTCCTTGGTAATTTTCTCTGGTGCTTGTCCTGTGGTGTGACCCAGAATATCAACTAAGGAAGTTTTGTTGATCAGAACTTCTCTCGCCCGAATTTGAATATCCGTTGCTTGACCTTGGGCGTAGCTCTTAGGTTGATGCAGGATAATAGAGGAGTGGGGTAAACTGGCGCGACAACCTTTTGTGCCAGCGCTGAGTAGCATCGCTGCCATACCCATTGCCGAACCAATACAAATGGTGTGGATGGGAGGCTTGATGTATTTCATGGTGTCATAGATGGCGAAAGCTTCGGTTTCAAAGCCAATGGGTTCGCCACTGTAGCCGGAAGTCCCCGTGGAGTTGATGTAGATTTTGATGGGTTTTTCGGGGTCGTCTGACTGTAAATAAAGCAATTCGGCGATAATTAATTCCGTAACCGCAGGCACTAATGGCATTCCCAGATATACAATTCTTTCCTTCATTAATAAGGAAGGTAAATCTGGCGGCGGTGTCCGGTAAAAACTATCACCTTGATAAGGGGCTTGAACAGCCTTGATGGGGGAATTGTCCATAGCAACTGATCGCCTGAAAGTATGCCGTTAACTGTAATACATCCTAACGCGATGCTAGCCTACATCAAGTGTGGATTTCTCGCTAATTAGTCATTAGTCATTGATCCAGGGTCATTAGGAAGTCATAATCTTCTCCCCCTTGCCCCCTGCACCCAGCCCCCCAGCCTCTTATCCCCTGCGCCCAGCCCCCAGCCTCTTCCCGCCGCGCCCTAATTTTTCCGTAGTGCTGATGTGGCGTTTTGAAGTTATTTATATAGATATGCTAAATAGGAATTTTGGGTTATGAAGGTCAACTTGCAGCCTACCTTGAATGATGGTAATTTAGACGCGCATCAACCGAGCAGTCAACGTCAGTTGGCAGTGTCGATTTCCGCGATCGCAGAAATAGAAGACCGCAATATTCCATTGAATTTATGCTTAATTCTCGATCATAGTGGTTCAATGCACGGGCGACCCTTAGAAACTGTGAAGCAAGCCGCTATTGGTCTGGTTGATAAACTTAAGCCTGGCGATCGCCTGAGTGTTATAGCTTTTGATCACCGTGCTAAAGTTTTAGTCCCTAATCAAACGATTACTAATCCAGAACAAATTAAAAAACAAATTAATAGCCTAGCTGCGGACGGTGGAACGGCTATTGATGAAGGTTTACGTTTGGGAATTGAAGAATTAGCCAAGGGCAAAAAAGAAACTGTTTCTCAAGCGTTTTTGTTAACTGATGGCGAAAATGAACACGGTGATAACCAACGCTGTTTGAAGTTTGCTCAACTGGCGACTGGCTATAATTTGACTTTGAACACGTTAGGATTTGGTGACAAATGGAATCAGGATGTTTTAGAAAAAATCGCTGATGCTGGCTTAGGTAGTCTGTCCCACATTCAAAAACCGGAACAAGCCGCAGACCATTTTAACCGCCTGTTCAGCCGAGTCCAAACAGTGGGATTAACCAATGCTTATTTACTAATTACCCTCCAGCCTCATGTCCGGCTAGCGGAACTCAAACCCATTGCCCAAGTTGCCCCAGACACCATTGAGTTACCCATACAGCAAGAAGCCGATGGACGCTTCGCTGTGCGCTTGGGAGATTTAATGAAAGATTCAGAGCGGGTGATATTGGCTAATATTTATCTGGGACAGTTGCCAGAAGGTAAACAGGCGATCGCTCAAGTTCAAGTCCGTTACGATGACCCTGCCCAAAATCATAAGGGTTTATGTACAGATAATATCCCAGTCTATGCCAATGTAACTGGGGTTTACCAACCACAGATAGATTCCCGTGTGCAGAAGTCTATTTTGGCCTTAGCCAAGTACCGCCAAACCCAATTAGCTGAGGCAAAATTGCAACAGGGCGATCGCGCGGGTGCAGCCACAATGTTACAAACTGCGGCGAAAACTGCTCTGCAAATGGGGGATCAAGGTGCGGCGACAGTGTTACAAACTTCGGCTACTCAACTCCAATCTGGTGGTGACTTATCTGAGAGCGATCGCAAGAAAACCAGAATTGTCTCAAAAACCGTGTTGCAAGATACTCCTCACCAATGAAAGTTCAATTGCTCTGTGCCTTAAATGATACTAATGTTGATGCGGCTCAATCGAGCAACCAACGTCAACTGTCTATTTCAATTTCTGCACTCGCTGGTGAACTTGATCAGCATTTGCCACTCAATTTATGCTTTATTCTCGATAAGAGTGGTTCCATGCATGGTCAACCCATCGCCACAGTAATTCAGGCCGTGGAGCAATTATTGGATCGGCTACAGCCAAGTGATAGCGAAACGCCCACCTCCGGCGACCGCATCTCGATTGTAGCCTTTGCTGGTAGTGCGGAAGTAATTATCCCTAACCAAAAAGTCCAAGATATCGCCGGGATTAAAGCCCAGATTCAAAAGAAACTCAAAGCTAGCGGCGGGACAGCAATTGCCGAAGGGTTACAACTGGGAATCACAGAACTGATGAAAGGGACTAGAGGCGCAGTTTCCCAAGCGTTTCTACTCACAGATGGTCATGGCGAAAGTAGTTTGCGGATTTGGAAATTTGAAATTGGTAAAGATGACAATAAGCGCTGTCTAGAATTTGCTCACAAAGCGGCTAAAATCAATTTGACTATTAACACCCTTGGTTTTGGTAATGATTGGAACCAGGATCTGTTGGAAAAAATTGCTGATGCCGGGGGTGGCACTCTAGCCTACATTGAACGTCCTGAACAAGCCCTGGATCAGTTTCGCCATTTATTGCGGCGCATTCAGTCTGTGAGGCTCACCAATGCCTACCTGTTGCTGTCTTTGGTTCCTGATGTCCGCCTAGCAGAATTTAAACCCATTGCCCAAGTTTCTCCAGACACTATTGAATTACCAGTGCAAACGGAAACTCATGGGGGTTTTGCTGTGCGCTTGGGTGATTTAATGCAAGATATGGAAAGGGTAGTTTTGGCTAATATTTATCTGGGACAATTACCAGAAGGCAAACAGGTAATCGGACATTTACAAATCCGCTACGATGATCCATCTGAGAATAAACAGGACTTAGTTTCGCCGATGGTAGCGATCTATGTAGATGTGGTCAAGCCTTATCGACCTGCTCCCAATCCCGCAGTCCAGCAGTCTATTTTGGCATTAGCTAAGTATAGACAAACACAGTTAGCCGAAACGAAATTACAACAAGGCGATCGCGCAGGTGCAGCCACAATGTTACAAACTGCTGCTAACACGGCCTTACAAATAGGAGATCAAGGTGCAGCCACAGTATTGCAAACTTCTGCGACGCGTCTGCAAGCTGGGGGAGAACTTTCGGAAGCAGACCTCAAAAAAACTAGGATGGCATCAAAGACAGTTTTGCAAGATTCTTAGCCAGATGTTGGACACCTGGCCATTGGTAGCAATTGCATAGAAATCTCAGCACTTTGCTATATAGGAATCATATTTTATTTATGGAAAAAATAAGTATTGTAGTGGCGTGACAAGCTTAAAATGTTGCATAAAATTGTAGGTTGGGGAGCCAGTGCGATCTTGGGGGTTTCCCCCATGAGCAACTGGCGTTTGACGTAATCAAACCCAATATCATTAACAGCGTTGGGTTGCGCTGCGCTTAACCCAACCTACGTCTAATGTACTATTTTAGGCTTGTCAGTTCACTACGTGTCTTTAAGCGCCAAGGGCAAGCTACGCCAACAAAAATCAAATAGTAGTCCGATATCAGGTGAACATTCTCGAAAAATAAAATTAATAAAATCCTCCGAAAATGTAGATATTCAACATTTTTGGATAGATCAAAAAGATATACTTCTAAATTAACATATCATTCTTCAGTCGTTCCTCAAGAAGGAAGAAATTGGTATTTTCTACATTCTGAATTATTTAAATTCTGCCAATAGATAGAATGTTTATAGTTACATATACCTGATGAAACCATGAGTTGGTTTATATATTTAAGAACCGCTATAAAATGACAAATAATTTGATAGCCCACCTAAAAAAATTCGTATTCTCCAACACTAACTCTCTGCGCCTCTGCGCCTCTGCGTGATAAAGATCCATATTCTACTGATTAAAGCAGTTATTTTTCAGGTAAGGTTGATGAAAAGTGATACACCATTCGAGTTAAACTCAGATAAAGAAATTGAACGCTTAATAGACGAAGTGATGTCCTCAACCCTAACTGACCTAACTGATGAACAGTACCGCAAAAAGATGCAGCGCCGCAAAGAGGTACAGGATCGGCGGATAGCGGAGGCTGTGCCAGAAAAAGGGTTAATTATAGTTAATACTGGTAACGGTAAAGGTAAAACTACTGCGGCCTTGGGAATGGTGTTGCGATCGCTTGGTCACGGCTATAAAGTAGCGATCATTCAATTCATCAAAGGTTCTTGGGAACCATCAGAAAAAAAAGTTTTCAGCCTTTGGGAAAACCAGATTGAATTTCACGCTATGGGCGAAGGCTTTACCTGGGAAACTCAAGATCGCGATCGCGACCTCGATAAAGCCAGCGCTGCTTGGGAAAAATCCTTAGAATATATCCGCAATCCAGATTTCCAGCTAGTCCTATTGGACGAAATTAATATCGCCCTAAAAATGGCCTATTTACAGGTAGACGAAGTTTTAGCAGGTTTGGCACAAAAACCACCTAATAAGCACGTAATTCTCACAGGTAGAGGCGCACCAGCTGCTTTAATCGAACAAGCCGATTTAGTCACCGAAATGACTCTGATCAAGCATCCTTTCCGGGATCAAGGCGTGAAAGCGCAACCAGGGATTGAGTTTTAATTAGCATCACTGGTAAACGGCTTTACAGCTTTGCAAAATGCGTTGGTCGTTAGTGCTGATAGAGTTGATCTGATGATAATCTTGCAGTCCCACAGAATAAGGATAGCTAATCATTTGGTCATCAGTGTAGCTAGGTATTTGAAATTGATTAGCTGTAGCTAGTTGATTGACACCAACATCTCCTGGAGAAGTTGTAACTGTCATGGCCAATTCTCCAGATGGGTTTATAGCCCCTTGAAAGCAACTAAAGTCAGATTGAGGCATATACAACGCACCCGTTATTCTACCTTGGCGATTCTCAAATAGAATATAGGACTGCCCTATCTGGTTAGCTTGTGGCGATTCCCCATAGAGATAAGTCCCATCTTTTTGCGGGAAATTTGCTCTTGGAGATCCGGGAATGCGGGTAACTAGCGCCGGAACTTCCGGTGTATTTCTGATATTTCTCAATAATTGGGATGAGGATACTAATTTACTCCGTCGTGTAACTTCATTGCTGTCAGTGTTTGAGGTTTCAACTGGCGACTGTTGAATATTGTTTTCACTTTGTTCTTCAACAGCAATTCCCCGAATCAGATTTCTTTGTTCTTTAACTTGTCTAAGGCGAGTTAAAACAGGCGTTTGATCACCTGATTCAGCAAAATCGCCATCTAGAGTAATGGAATTAGATGCTGTTTGTAGTTGGTTACTTAATACTGGTTTAGTTTGTTCACCCACAACACCTAGTGTGAGAAGTAAGCCCAAAATGGGGAGTCTTAACCGACGCGCAGTCAAGAATGTAGTAATGTTGGTAAACACCCGATTTCTCCTGTCAAAAAAATAACTTTTTACTCTGCAACTTACTTAAACCATAACCAAGTAATTATTGTTCAAGGCTCTGTCAAAGGTTTGATCTATATTTCTATTGTCTAGAATAATAACGTCTGAAAAATGAAGTTTTTATGTAATTTTGAACTTTAATTGTATAATATCATCAAAATCCTTCATAAGTCCCTCAGCAGATTCACCCGATTTCGGGAGAAAAGTCTTAAATAAATATTTTCGAGCATTGTATCATTTAAGATGTTTCAGTATATCTAGCCATAGTCAGATATGTAAGGACAGCGTTGATAGCTCAAAACAGTGAAGCAACCGGGTTTATACTCAGTACCTCGCTATAGAAAGCTACAACAGCAAATATTTATATTCCGAATGAATGCGAATATTTTTTTAATTACAGCAACCGCCAAGCAGGTTAGGACATTGTTGATTGCCCAAAGCCTTGATGTAAGGACGGGTTTATTAAAATTATTATTAGTAATTGAGCATATCTGAAAACCCGCCCCTACTCAGCACTTTCGCCACTCAGCCCTTTGCTATAAAATTTGTGTAAAAAATCGCCCCCTGACTTCAGGAGGCGCGTCACCGAAAGCGGTCTGCTTTTAGCTAGCAACGTACTCTTTAACATTGGCGCGACGACGGCGCAAATGAGCAAGAGCTTGGTGTTCTAGCTGGCGAACGCGCTCACGGCTAAGGTTTAAGCGTTCACCCACTTTGGCTAAAGACATTTCATTACCATCTTCTAAACCAAAGCGCAGGGCTAAAACTTGTCGTTGTTGCGGGGTGAGTTCGGCTAACAAATTATTCAGGTCTTGACGCAAGAATTCTTGGGTGGTGTAATACTCTGGAGATGGGCCTTCATCTTCAAGCATTTCTTGCAATTCAGTATCCTGGTTATCGCCGACTTTCACATCTAACGACACTGGTTGACGAGCCATGTTCAGGTACTCGCGAATCTGCATCGGCTCTAGTTCTAACTCTTGAGCAATTTCGCTAGGTGTAGGCGATCGCCCAAACTTTTGAGCCAATTCGCGTTGTACTTTTTTGATTTTGTTGAGTTTCTCGGTGATATGAATCGGTAAACGAATGGTGCGTCCTTGTTGAGCGATCGCGCGGGTAATTGCTTGGCGAATCCACCAGTAAGCATAGGTGGAAAACTTATAACCCCGTGTGGGATCAAACTTTTCTACGCCCCTTTCTAAACCTAGAGTTCCTTCTTGGATTAAATCCAAAAACTCCATGTTGCGCTTTTGGTATTTCTTCGCGATCGCCACAACCAAGCGCAGGTTGGCTTCAATCATTTTTTGCTTGGCTCGTTTACCTTGAGCTACAGTCTGTGTGACTTCTGTTTCCGGTTGGTTAACATGGGTAGCCCATTCTGCTAAACTAGGTTCATGATCTAGTTCCTTGGCTAAAGCCTGTTTAGCATCCAGAAGCGTCATCATTTGTTGTACCTGCTTGCCAAAGATAATCTCTTCATCTCTAGTCAGCAAGGGTACACGACCAATTTCCCGCAGATAGGTTCGTACCATATCAGCCGTGAACTTGGTATTGTGGTTTTCAGTTTTGGTGTTAACAATAGCCATTGGTGCGTTGTCCTCTACTCCGTAAACACGACGGATCTTTAATAACTAAATCTGGTCTAGAAAGGTAGTACACATATCACGGAACATAGGGCGCTACCAAAAGAACTCAATTCATACACCGCGTATGGAAGATGAAGATGCATCCCTGATATAGGTTCCTTGACCTTCCCTAAATTTTTGAATCTCTTAGAAGCACACTTAGTTATTTGTGAAAATTCTTTTTATCCTCAGTTGCGTTCTGCAACCGTAAAATATGAAGTCGATATGAGTTCTACTTACTCTATATTAAGACAAATCAAGCGGATAGTAAAGTATCTCAGACAAATCTTACAATTATAATGTAAAATTGCTTTGTTTAAAAAAAATTAAATTTTCCTAACCTCACTAGCTATATCTATAGTGACGCTAAAACCCTCTGCTCAGTTGCTTACAAGTAGCCGGATAACCGAACTGAGTCACCTGCGAAAATGGAGGGATGTTACGAATGTTTGAAATTGAGAATGCTCAAACCATCCCCAACTTAGCTTAGGGATCAACACCAAACTAGCTCACGCCCCTTAACCCCTTCAGAACTCATAACTCGGTGTCCGGGCGGGTTTACTAAGGATTTCGACGAACCACAAACTCACTGCTTAAACCCGCCCCTACCCACTCAGCACTCTCTCCACTCAACGCCCCGCTAACAGCACTCAGTAATCAGCACTCTCTACGGCACAATTAGCACTGGGCAAGGTGAAAGATTAATTACCCGGCTTGTCACACTATCACTTGCGCCCTCTTCAGTCAAACCTAACCCTCTACAGCCCATGATAATTAAATCTGCCCCAATGTCATCAGCAACATCACAGATAGTAAAGGCGGGTTTACCTTGTCTTTCCAGAATCTCGGCGGTAATTCCTTGCTGAGAAAACAAGGCTTGGGCATTTTCCAGCAACTTGGATACAACTTCTGACGACACCATTGGATCTGGACTTGGTGCATCTGCGGGCGCTTCTTCCACCACAGACAGCAGCACCAAGCGACTACCGTACTTCTGCACAACGTTGGTAACTACGTCAGCAGCTTCCCGTGCTTCTCGGCTTTGATCGATTGGAAATAGTACTGTTTTGAACATATCTCTCTCCTAGCACCCCTGACTCCGGTAAAATCTTGATGGTTCTACTTTCAAAACAATAACAAAAAGGCAATCAGGAGAGTCCATCTATGTCCAAAAAAACTTTAGCAAATTTGTCTGCGGCTGAAATCTCCGGTAAACGTGCCTTAGTCCGAGTTGACTTTAACGTGCCTCTGGATGACAAAGGAAACATCACAGACGATACTCGCATTCGCGCTGCACTGCCCACCATCAAAGATTTGATGCAAAAAGGAGCTAAAGTAATTTTAGCCAGCCATTTTGGTCGTCCCAAGGGTGTAGATGATAAGTTGCGTTTGACCCCAGTTGCTAAACGTCTCTCAGAATTGCTTGGTCAAGAAGTTGTGAAAACTGATGACTGTATCGGCGATGCAGTTACTGCCCAAGTCGGTGCTTTACAAAATGGACAAGTTCTGCTGTTAGAAAACGTCCGTTTTTACAAAGAAGAAGAGAAGAACGACCCAGAATTTGCCAAAAAACTAGCAGCCAATGCTGATTTTTATGTAAATGATGCTTTTGGGACTGCACACCGCGCCCATGCTTCTACTGAAGGTGTAACTCATTATTTGAGTCCTTCTGTGGGTGGATATTTGATCGAGAAGGAATTGCAGTATCTGCAAAGCGCGATTGAAAGTCCCCAGCGTCCTTTGGTAGCAATTATTGGCGGTTCCAAAGTTTCCAGCAAAATTGGTGTAATTGAAACTCTGCTAGAGAAGTGCGACAAGCTAATCATTGGTGGTGGGATGATTTTTACATTCTATAAAGCCCGTGGTTTGAGTGTTGGTAAGTCTTTGGTGGAAGAAGACAAACTAGAACTAGCCAAGACTTTGGAAGCTAAGGCAAAGGAACGTGGCGTGGCCTTACTGCTTCCTACGGATATCGTTTCAGCCGATAAGTTTGCCCCCGATGCTAATGCTACAACTGTCAGCATTGACAATATTCCTGCTGATGGCATGGGTTTAGATATTGGCCCCGATTCGATCAAAGTGTTCCAAGAAGCTTTGGCTGATTGCAAAACCGTGATTTGGAACGGCCCAATGGGTGTGTTTGAGTTCGATAAATTTGCCGCAGGTACAGAGGCGATCGCTCATACTCTGGCGGAAATTAGCAAAACTGGTACAACCACGATCATCGGAGGTGGTGACTCAGTAGCTGCTGTGGAAAAAGTTGGTTTAGCTGACCAAATGAGCCACATTTCCACCGGTGGTGGTGCAAGTTTAGAGTTGCTAGAAGGTAAGACATTACCTGGAATTGCCGCTTTAGACGAAGCATAATCAGTTAACAGTTAACAGTGATCAGTCTAAAAGTTTGATGGCTGATCACTGTTAGCTTTCGGACACACAACTGTCTTTTATCAGGCCACTTGAAGCGTTACTGGTTCAGGGATAGCCTCACCTTCTGCTTGCCAAGCTTCTAAATACATTTCAATAACTTCTTCACCGTTGTGAATTGCTTCTTCACGCGTTTTTCCGTGAGTACAAGGCATCACAACTAAATCAGAAAATTCTGGGATTGTCACCAGGAAAAGCTGATCTTCATTAGACCATTGAAGAATCATGCTATATCGACTCATAAATCCTCTTCCCTGCTAACTTACTGTTCCAGAATATAGGCAAACATTAAAGGAGCCACTATACTGGCATCAGACTCCACAACAAAACGCGGTGTGTTTTTATCTAACTTACCCCAAGTGATTTTCTCATTCGGTACTGCCCCAGAATAAGAACCATAGCTGGTAGTGGAATCTGAAATCTGACAAAAATAAGACCAGAATGGAATATCAGTCATTTCCAAATCTTGATAAAGCATCGGGACAACGCAAATGGGAAAATCGCCCGCAATTCCCCCACCAACTTGGAAAAATCCCACTCCTTTACCTTGAGAATTTTGCGGATACCAATCCGCCAACCACATCATATATTCAATTCCCGACTTCATGGTGCTGGGTTGAAGTTCCTTTTTCATGCAGTAGGAAGTAAAAATGTTGCCCATTGTGGAATCTTCCCAACCAGGACAAACAATTGGCAATCCTTTTTCGGCAGCAGCCAACATCCAGCTATTTTTGGGGTCTATTTGATAATATTGTTCCATATCACCAGACAGAAGCATCTTATACATGAATTCATGAGGAAAATATCTTTCCCCTTTGTCATTTGCTTCTTGCCATTGTTGGAAAATGTGCTTCTGTATTCTCCGAAAAGCCTCTTCTTCTGGAATGCAAGTATCAGTTACTCGATTAAATCCCTGTTCCAGAAGTTGCCATTCATCTTCGGGGCCTAAGTCTCTATAGTTAGGGACACGCTTATAGTGATTATGGGCGACTAAGTTCATAATATCTTCTTCCAGATTCGCCCCTGTACAGGAAATAATCTGCACCTTATCCTGGCGAATCATTTCTGCTAAAGATATCCCCAATTCGGCTGTACTCATGGCTCCAGCCAGAGTAATCATCATCTTACCGTTATCCTCAAGATGGGCTTTGTATGCTTTAGCTGCATCAACCAGGGCGGCGGCGTTAAAATGTAAAAAATTCTTTTCGATAAATTCAGAAATAGTCCGGCTCATCAGATGTCACCCTTTGCTTTCAATGATTAAAGAATATCCAGCTATCGCGTAAAAGTATAGCGTGAAGTCCTATGCGATCGCCTATCAAATTCTGGAAGCCATTATCGCTATTTATACTCAACTTCATCTGATGATATCACGCGAGTCCAACGAAAATTTTTTAAATCCAAAGTGTAGTTATTAGCATTAGCTAAATACTGTTGCTCTTGATTCACTATCGCAAAAATATCACCCCCAATAATAGAGATTTTATTGGGTTCTTCATAGCAGGCTGTGTGTTTATGAATCCATCCTGGATTTTCCCCAGAAGTCTGAACTCTTTCGATTGTGAAAGTCTCAGAATGGAGTCTATAAACTGGTGTATGGTCGCAAATTCTCTTGTCTAGATAACCTAAACTGCCAATAATATATATGTATTCTCCTACCAATGTTGCTGAATGAAAATCAGTGGGCGGGAAAACATCTTCTGAATAACCATAAATTTGTAAGTCCCCATCACCTTGAGCAACAATTACATCATTATAAATACAAAAATCTGGGTCATAAAAATCTTCATGTTCCCCAGCAATTACTACTATTTTGCCATCGGGTAACTGTGTAACTGTCTTCCCAAATCTATCAAAGCACCATACTGGTTGAGATTGATGATCATTTGTATCATTGAAAGTGTATTGAGCTTTATAACCCGAAAAGCCAGTACTCACCATTGCTTTCCAGAAATCCACTTCCATCAGTTCTGGATTCTTTGTCCCAAATCGCCGATGTTTTCCGGCTAAATACTGTGATTTTGATATATGCAGAATGTCATTTTTACTGACA
Organism: Anabaena sp. CCY 0017; assembly: GCF_963920885.1. Taxonomy (NCBI): domain Bacteria; kingdom Bacillati; phylum Cyanobacteriota; class Cyanophyceae; order Nostocales; family Nostocaceae; genus Anabaena; species Anabaena sp. CCY 0017. The sequence continues at coordinate 156,033 of NZ_CAWUDG010000008.1, forward strand.
CCCATGAGTAATCGCAGCATATCATCGTTAACATCATTAATATCTTCACCTACAGCCAGTAACATTCTGGCAATTTCGATATTGTTTGTTTGTTTAATAACTTTCTCATCACAGCTATTTTTTCTATCTGTTTTAGCACCAGCTTCTAGAAGAATTTTTACACACTCAGGATGATCACATTCGACTGCTACCATTAAAGGAGTCGTACAAAATTGATCGGTAGCTTCAATATCAAATCCCTGCTCAATTAACCATTTGAGAATTTCTACCCGATTGTTTTCTATGGCATACATTAATGGAGTTCTGCCACAATTTGTCTGTTCGTAATCATTCGATGCAGATGATAATAGTAATTTTGCTTTTGCTAAATCTCCTACCTGAAGACTGAATAACCAAGGAGTTCTACCGTAACCATCAATTGCAGATAAATTAGCACCTTGGGCGATTAATCTTTGGACATCTGCTAAACTGCCAAAAACTATGGCGTAGATTAATTCTGTCCATTCTAATTGTTGTGGATCTGCACCTGCGTCTAATAATATTTTGACTGCATCAAATCTGCCTCTACGTGAAGCCCATCTGAGTGCAGATTCACCATAATCGCTGACACCGGTTACTTTTGCGCCTCTGGTAATTAATAAATCAATAATTGCCAGTAAGTTTTCATCTTTGGTAATATCTCGCCCATACATCGCGTTGATTAAGACATCATAACCGCTAGGTGTTTGGTAATTAATATCAGCGCCAGCATCTAAGATAAATTGAATTTTTTCCAGATTGCCTGATTGTACAGCTAATGCTAAGACTGTATTGTGATAGGTGTCCACAGCATTGACATCAGCACCATTTTCCACCAGTAGGCGCACCATATCAATGTTCGCATGAGGGCTAGAAACGGCAAACATTAATGGTGTTCGGGATTCATAGTTATCTGAAGAATCAATATCAACACCATCAGCAATTTCCTGTTGGACTTTAGCGATGTTTCCTTGTTCAGCGTAAATGTGAATTGGCATCTCAATAACTCCTTAACTCCTCTTCTGTGCGTCTCTGAACCTCTGCAATTCACTTCAGTTGGACTCAGTTTCAGGAGGTGTGGGTGTCGGTTCTGGTGTCGGTTCTGGGGTAGGTGTGGGTGTAGGTGTGGGTTCTGGTGTCGGTTCCGGGGTAGGTGTGGGGGTAGGTGTGGGGGTAGGTGTCGGTTCCGGGGTAGCAGTTTCCGCCGTAATTGTCAGTTGATAACTGAGTGGTTCTGATGCGGTGGAAGCAATCACAAACTCATAAAATCCCGATTCTGGTAATTTAGTGGATAGATCCCGTTCTGTAGAATCTTCTAAAATTTTGAATTTACCAGAGGGAGAGTATACTGATAGCAAAACTTGAGAACTGGCTTGTAGCTTCACTGTCATCAATTGATTTTGAGCCAGGTTAGCAATAAAAATTTTACCACCAGCTGGGTGAACAGCCGGTTGCAGATTACCCTTCATGGTTCTGCTGGTAGCACCTGCATCAAAGGTAATTCTTTCCAAAGCTGTGCGAGAAATCAAAGCATTGAGTTTATCGCTAACAAACCCGTGCCAAATTTGCCCAATGGGTTGATTAATAAAATCTTTGCCACGCTGTTCTGGAAATTTATTGAGGAAAGCAGCATCTCCTAAATCGTATAAAGCAGTACTACTAACATTGAGTTTGTTGGCTTCAACTCGCCAACGTTCGCGTTCTGCTGCTGTGTAAGTTCCTAATTGCTGACGCGCCCCATTACTTAATGGAGCCAGTTTTTCTAGTACTTCGGCGGCTGTTTCATCCCATTCTGCGCGTAAACTTTCATCTTTCGGGTCTTCGCTGAGAGTACTTCCCCTTAAACTGGGGTTATTGTCCCAAAATATTTGATTTACCACATTGATGTAGAAGCGAGAATCAATCCCCAATTGTTGACGGCGATTTTCTAATCTTTGCTTGCGCTGTCGTTCTGCTGCGGAAAATTTATTTGAGGAATCAGTGGGTTGGTCAACTGTGGGGGTGGGTGTGGGTTGAACTTCTCCAGGATCGCGATCGCTTCTACTAACTCCCAACCAAATCCCTCCCACGGCACTAGCCACTACTAATCCTGCGACCAGGGCTTTTGCGGGTGTCCACCAGGGTGTGGGTTGGGGAGAATATGAAGGGGATGGGGTGGATGAGGGATATGAGGGTGATGAGGGAGGTGGTGCAGCTGGAGAAACGGCAACTGTGGCAGATGTTGGTGGTGGAGTGCTGGGGTATTGTGTTGGGGGATAGCTGACTGGTGGGGGATAGCTGACTGGTGGCGAGTTGAGGGCTTCTAATACCTGACGCGCTGATTGATAGCGATCGCCTGGTCGGGGAGATAGCATTTTATCTAATGTCTGTCCCAAAACCTGACTGAGGTTGACTTCCCGTCGCCATTGCCAAGTCAGATTATAATTATCAATCAGTTCTTGGGGTTGTTTACCTGTCAATAAAACTAGGATTGTCACAGCCAAAGCATACAAGTCAGAGTGAGTTGACACTAATCCTGTTTGCATCTGTTCTGGAGGTGCGAATCCTACTTTCCCTAGTAGGGTCGGTGATGGACGAGAAGCATATTGTTCGGGTTGGTAATATTCCGAAGCGACGGTTGCTGCTACCTGTTTCACACCACCAAAATCAATTAATACTGGTAATTGGTCAATGGTGCGAAGAATTAAATTATCTGGTGAGATATCCCGATGAATTACCCCTATTGAGTGGATATATTCCAAAACTGGCAGAATTTGCTGCAATAATTGCCGAATTTCCGACTCTGTAAACCGCAACCCTTGCTGTCTACGTGTCTCTAATAAAGAACTGTAAGTTTGCCCTTCGACATAATCCTGCACCAAAAATAGGTATTGTTTACCTTCTAAGTTAATTCGCAGCAGTTCCCGAAAGCGGGGAATTTGGGGATGTTGCAGCTGATAGAGAACACTGGCTTCCCGTTCAAATAATTCTTCGGCTTTCTGCACCACGTAGTCCGTTTGAACTTGAGGGGAAAATTCCTTTAAAACACAAAGTTCACGGAAACGGTTAATGTCTTCAGCTAAATAAGTGCGTCCAAAACCACCTTGACCAATTTGACGGACGATTACATAGCGATCGCTTAAAGTTAGACCCGGTTGAATACTATTATTTATATACATAAGTTATTAGTCATTGGTCATGAGGAAAATTATCTTTTTACTTTACTGACTTGATCAGATGCGATCGCATACCACAGTTGACCGAAAGTTCGCTGATTCAGTTTCCCACGCTGCTGTCCTGGAAACAACTGATCAAATTTTTCATTTGTATCTTTGTTGAGTTGGTCTATTGTATAGTTCCTCCATTGTCCGCTTCTGGCTTGTTGTCTCCAAATTCTCTCATTTTCTGAACTATAACGTCCCAGTTGCCGACGAGCTGCTGCACTAAGATTAGCCTGTTCTATTTGAGTTAATAAGTTACCAGCTATACCAGCCCATTCATCTCTTAATTTGGCATCTGCTTGCCCAGCAGTGAGGCTGCGTCCATTTAAATCTGGGTTTTGAGCATAAAATAAATCATCGACAAACTGAATAAAAAATACTTCTGGTATTTCTAACTGTTGGCGACGGCTGAAAATTTGGGTAATGTCATTAGCACTTCTGTCACGGTCTGGACTGCCTAAAGGATTGGGTAAACTAGGAAGTGAAGGTAAAGAAATTGTCGGTATGCTGACCGAAGCGACGCTACGAATTATTGAATTTACCACTGCCCAAGTTCCTGCACCAGTTAAAACAACTAAAGCTGTTCCCCCAAGACTGACAGCAAAAGGGCGCATCCAAACTGGCATGGTAATAGTTTGATTCACTCCTGACGTTTGATTGTGGAATTTACTGATGAGATTATTCACACGTTTTCGTCCAGGAGCCACCACCATTGTCCTCAGCTTAGTGACATAAGTATTCTTTGGTTTTTGGGCAATTTTAGTGACGGAACTATTAATAGGTTGGTGGGAGGTAAAAGGTAAATGTGGGACTATTTGCGATGCTTTTTCATAGCGATCGCTCGGCTTATAAGCAAGCATCTTTTTTAACACAGATTCTAACTGCCTACTGACTTTAATTTCCTTTCCCCAGTCCCAAATTCCCTCATAGCTGTCGTAGAGTTTTTGTGGTTCCTTACCTGTAAGCAAAACTAAAGCCGTCACAGCCAAAGAATATAAATCACTATTAAAAAATACTTTACCCTGCCTTAGCTGTTCCTCTGGCGCGTAGCCCATTTTACCTAACAGTGTGTTATTTCCACCCAACTGAGTCAACCAAAAACCTTGCGCAGCTGGTAATTGCTTCACACCCCCAAAATCAATCAGCATGGGCAAATTATCAGAACGCCGCCAAATCAAATTATCAGGAGAAATATCACGGTGAACTACATCCCGTGAGTGAATGTAAGACAAAACAGGTAAAATTTGTTTCAATAAATTTACTACTTCTTCTTCACTAAAAACTTCTCCTTGACTTTGGCGCTGCTCTAATAATTGGTCATAATTAATACCATCTATATAATCTTGCACTAAAAAGAAAAAATCTTTACTCCCTATCTGCACTTGTAGCGAAGCGTGAAAACGGGGAATTTGGGGATGTTGGAGACTTTTCAAAACACTGGCTTCGCGCTCAAATAATTCTTGAGCTTTCTTTAAATCCTGCTGTGCTTGCACTTGAGGCGCAAATTCCTTCAGCACACAAGCTTGATTCGATTTATGACTGTCTTCCGCCAAATAAGTGCGACCAAAGCCACCTTGACCTAATTGACGGATAATGCGATAACGACGATCTACAACCTGCCCAAAAACCAGAGGTAATGGCTCACCACAGTGGATACAAAAACGGTTCCCACCGTTGTTTCCGTGTTGTTTACTGCAATATACCTGCATGATGCTGAAGGCTCAACTAAGGTTTTATTAATTTACTACAAGTCTTGCAGTTACAGTTACGGCTATTGTCCAGACATTGGTTTTTGTTCTACATCAAAATATCTTCTCAACTCTCTGCGCCTCCGCGCCTCTGCGTGAACCTTCACCCCACCCAAGCCAGACACAAATGGCGAAAATCATCACCCCGCGCCTCAAAATTAGGATACTGGTCAAAACTTGCACAAGCCGGAGACAACAACACCACAGAAGCGTGATATTCCTTAGCTAATGCTGCTGATCGAGGAACAGCCTTCGCCATCGTTTCCACAATTTCGTAATTAGTATAACCCACCGCTTGCAGACGTTGAGCAAAAGCAGGAGCAGCAGTACCAATTAATAACACCGCCGCAGCTTTAGCTTGAATTTTGCTTAACCAGCCAGTATCATCACCCGGTTTAGCTTCACCACCAGCAATCAAAATTGCGGGACTGTTCACAGAGACTAACCCGACTTCAGCCGCATCATAATTAGTCGCTTTACTATCGTTAATAAAATCAATCCCGTCCCAAGTGCAAATATGTTCTAAACGATGGGGAACACCAGAAAATTTGCGAATTGCAGTATCAATAGCATCGGGTGCAATTTCTGCTAACCGCGCCGCAGCAACAGCCATTAAGAGATTTTGCAGGTTATGTTCTCCGACCATTCGCAAAGCTGAGGCTGAAATTACTCTTTCTGGTTGAGAGGTTGGTGTTAACTTTTCTACCACCCAACCATCTTCGATATAAAAGCCTTGTTCACTAACTAAAAAATCTTTCCCTTTAACACTTGTCCAATAAGCATCCGGCCAATGACTGATACCCATTTTATTTAAATAGGGGTCATCACCATTAAATACTTGCAACTGGGACTGACGTAATAACTTCGCTTTGATATTGTAGTAATTTTCTAAAGTCTTATGACGGGCGAGATGGTCTGGTGTAAAAGTCGTCCAAATGCCGATGCGGGGGGCGAGAGTAACTGAAGATTCTATTTGATAACTGCTAATTTCTGCTATTACCCAATCTGGAAGTTTTTCAGATAACGCAGCTTCACAGGCAGCATAACCGATATTACCACAGGCGGGAGCATTTAATCCGGCGGCTTGAAATATTGCGGCAATTAAAGCGGTAGTCGTGGTTTTACCATTCGTGCCAGTAATACCAACCCAAGGGGAAGCTTGTAAGTATCGCCAAGCCAGTTCCATTTCGCCGATAGTTTCAATACCTAATTCTCGCGCCTTGACTAACACGGGAATATCCCAAGGTACGCCAGGACTGACGACTATTAAATCAGATAAATCAGTGCCATTTAAATCAAGAGAATGCCCCAATTTTACAGTGATTTGTTCAGTAGCGAGTTCTTGTTGTTGTTTTAGGAGGCTAGAGGAGGTGTTACTATCACTTAGCACAACCTCCCAACCTTCCCGTTTCAACAATCTCGCCGTAGCAACACCGGACTTTCCCAATCCAATTACTGAAGCTCTAGGCATAGACTGTAGCAGAATTCCCTGGTTAAGCACTCATTATATTAACGCTTATTGGCAACATTTACACCAATTTTTTGTGTCGTTAGGCTACAAATTTATAAGACCCCACCCCTAACCCCTCCCCGCAAGCGAGGAGGGGAATTGGATTTACAGTTACATTTGTTTTTAGGACTGGAAAATCTCTTTGGTTCAAGATGTGTGTACACCGTAGCCTACAAGGAGAGAGGCTTTGAATTTTTCCCCTTCCCTTGAACTACCGTGTACACACAAGTCTTATCAAGTTGCCTCATCACGTTTTGATCCCCCCTAGCCCCCCTTGAGAAGGGGGGAAAATTTCTTAAAGTCCCCCTTTTTAAGGGGGATTTAGGGGGATCAGATTATTTGTGTGTACACCGTAGCCTTCCCTACGTGGGAAGGGGGCTAGGGGGTTAGGTTTGAGGCTACAGATTTTTGACAATTGCACCAAAGTCAGCTAACACACGGGCATGATTCCGCAATAATCCTAGTAAGTGTAGCCGATTGCGTTTAATATCTGGATTGGGGTCCATGACTAAAACGCTGTCTTCACCATCAAAGAAACTAGCCACGGTGGGCGCGATTTTTTCTAGTGCTGCTATCAACAATTGATAATTGCGGGTTTCTTTAGCGGCTTGAGTTTGTGGAACTAATTCTACTATGGCGTTGTAAAATGCTTGCTCAGAAGACTTTTGAAATAGTTCGGGCTGAATTAAACTTGTGGGTTCTAGCTGCTGGAAATCTAAATCACCTTGGGCGGCTAGTCTGGTGGAACGGTTGACAGTTTCGTAGATTTTATCTAGAGTACCATCTTTGCGGATTTGTTGCAGATATAAGGCGCGATCGCGCACATCTAGCAAATCCTGTAACGCCCGTTCTGTATACTCCGGGTCATTCTCTCCCAAAACGGCGTTTACTAGGTCATAGTCGATTTGCTTTTCATCTTGTAGTAAGGTGCGAATCCGTTGTAAGAAAAACTCTTGCAAAGCTGCAATTAATTTATCTTGTTCCTTATGGTATTTCGCAGCAAAATCTGTGGCTATTTGCGTTAATAACTTATCTAAATTAATCTGCAAATTCGCAAACCAAGTAATATTAACTACCGCATTTGCTGCCCGCCGCAACGCAAAAGGATCTGAGGAACCTGTGGGAATTAAACCCAAGCCAAAGATACTGACTAAAGTATCTAATCTATCAGCTAAACCGACAATTTGACCTGTGAGAGTTTCCGGTAAAATATCACCTGCGCCTGTGGGTAAATAATGTTGAACAATGGCGCTGGCTACTTCCGCATCTTCCCCACTAGCTAAAGCATATTTTTCGCCCATAATGCCTTGCAACTCTGGGAATTCATACACCATTTGAGAAACCAAATCAGCTTTACATAATAAAGCCGTTCGTTCGGTTTTTTCGCGTTTGTTTGGCTCTAATTTTAATTGTCGGCTAATGTAATCGGCAATGGTGACTATTCTATCTACTTTATCACGAACTGAACCCAATTCTTCTTGAAAAGTGACTGTTTCTAACTGCGGTAAATAGCTGACTAAAGGTTTAGCTAAATCAGCTTTGTAGAAAAATTTTCCATCAGCTAATCTGGCACGAATTACCCTTTCATTTCCCACAGCTATAATATCTGCTTTCGTGGGGTCGCCGTTAGAAACTGTGATAAAATTAGGCAATAATTCTTTAGTTTCAGCCGCTTTAAATACCGGGAAATAACGCTGGTGAGTAACCATTACTTCTGTAATTACCTCAGTAGGTAACTCTAAAAATTCCGGTTCAAATTTACCGACGACGGCAGAAGGATATTCTACTAAATTGGTGACTTCCTTTAACAAATCGGGGTAAAATACTGTAGAACCGCCGGCTTTCTTAGCTGCGGCTTCTACTTCCCTTTGAATAATATTTGCCCGTGCTTCTGGGTCAACGATGACAGAAGCATCCTGTAAAGTTTTGACGTAATCTGTAGCTTCAGAAATAGTCACAGTTGCGGGATGTAAGACACGATGACCGTAGGTAATGCGATCGCTTGTAATTGTCTTTGATCCATTCACCAATTCAATCGGCAAAATTATATCATCTAACAAAGCCACCAGCCAGCGAATAGGGCGAGAAAACTTCATCTCCCCATTACCCCAGCGCATTAACCGCTTTCCTTCCAAACCCGAAATCCACTCAGGAATTAGTTCTGTGAGAATTTCCGCCAACGGACGACCGGGAATGCTTTTTTTCACAAAGACAAAATCCCCCTTCTCCGTGGGGCGAATTTCCAAAGCGGCGATATCCACACCTTGCTTTTTAGCAAACCCTGTAGCGGCTGGTGTGGGCTGACCATCCTTAAAAGCAGCTTGGGCGGGAGGTCCCTTAATTTCCTCTTCTCGGTCTGGTTGCTGGGACGGTAGACCTGTGATGAGAATTGCCAACCGCCGGGGAGTACCGTAAACTTCCACAGCAGCGCTGCTGAGACTATTGGCTGCTAAACTTTGAGGAATGCGCGATCGCCATTGTAATATGGCATCACTGAGAAAACCTGCGGGTAGTTCTTCTGTACCAACTTCTAATAAAAATGCAGTCATAGGACAATGTTTTAACTTGGCGTTCCCACAGTTTACTAACATTTGGCACGAGGCGGGAGACATCCTCACCCAAATTTAGCCACCATCGCCAGCTATTTTACACGTTTTTAACTGGTAGCATTCTGTATCAACTCAGCCTGAAAGCTAAAAAACAGCTAAGTGTCAAAATAATGAGTTTTACTTATATACAATTATTTAGTATATATAACTGCTATAGTAAGAGCCTACGATTTAATAAAATATCTATTATTGCTGAATAGAAAACTTGAAGATTCTTGATTTAGAAACAAATTTCTTTGTAAAAGAATCTTTTTTGAGAAAGAGTTTCCTAGCGTTGTAGCTACTTTATTTATCACCACACTGGAGAGTCATTATGTCTAAAGAAAGAAAGAGCAATAAAGAAGTTAAAAAACCCAAAAAAGATGCTGATAAAAAAAAGGACAAGAAAAATACCAATATATCTAACAATCCTGGCTGATTAGCTCTTTACCGAGAGACTCAGATACCGGATTTGTTGAAATATACATTTACAGACGGAAGCGCTGTATTTTGACGTATTCATAGACCTTGCCACCATCCACATCTGGATCAACAAAATATTATTAGTTGGATAGATTCAAAAGACTAACCAAAACTCTTACTAACCAACTACCCCATCTGATTACCTGACTTTCCACATCCCGTGAAAAGTCATTTACAAGGTAAGTGACAATATCACCATTACTCCTGGTGTAATCTGGCTGAAATCTCTAGACCATAATAACAACAGTAATGTTGTGATTGGTGCGTTGCGAACTACATTTAAGTAAGTCGGTGTGAAAGTTTCAATGTATGTCACTGCGAATGGAACGGAGTGGAATGAAGCAATCACAAGGGTTTTGAAGTTTTTACATTTTGTTACATAGTTAGGTTTATTTGTGCCGACTTACTTAGGTTCTAATTTCCATAAATGCAGAAAAGACGCAAAGAATCAGGTTGCGTCTTTTTTTTTGTATGATATTAATTGCTCACATTTAAAATTCCCCAACTTCGGGGCAGCAATTTTGGGAAGAATTTTCTTTCCAAGACTAGAGTAAAGATTATTAATTACCCCTAGTTTTTCCTTCCAATTGAGATTTTAGGCTATTTTTGATTTCCGTTTGATCACCGATCCAGTACCTACAACACCAAATGCTAATAGACCTAAGATAGTAGTCGGTTCAGGAACACTAGCTAATCTATAGCTATGGTTATCGGTTTCAAATGCAAAACTGGTTGACCGGAAAACTACTTTGTCAAAAGATTCTCCTTGATCGGCCAACAAATTAACGTAAACATTATTCGCGTCGTCACTTTGTTGACCATTAGCGGGCGCACCAGGAACATTTGCGCCAGTGAACGTTTGGAGTAGAGTGCCTCCGCTATAAACATCCACAAAGTTATATGCGTCTATTGACCCCCAGTAGAAACCAAAATAATCGATAGCCGCAGCAAAATTAATAGTCACATCACCGGTGCGTGGAGAAACTGTGAGATATTTGCTAGTATTACCAAAAGGGGTAGCATATTGTCCTGATAAATTTCCTTGGACAATGGCACTGTTTGCAGAATAACTAACATATCCAGAATCAGGTGCTATTCCATCATTAAAGTTAATGGTTGTAGCTCCTTGAATATTAGTATATTGACCTTGATTAAGAACAGGGGTAGAACCTCCTTTAGTCAGGCTAATAGCACTAGCTGGGTTAGCACCCATGAAAACAACAGAAGTACCGATTAACGCCAATGATAGCTTTTGTAGAAGAGACATTGATTTATTTTTACGGATGATTGATGTAAACAATTTGGCATACGAAGCAGATTTTTGTATAGTGATTGAGTAGAGCTTTTACATAAAAAATATATTTATATATAGGAATATAAAGATGATAAAAAAATATTCAAAAAAGCTTATTTGAAGAAACTATATCTACGCTAAACAAAGGTATGCTAGTATATTTTATTTCAATAAAGCAGAAAAATCTCAGTATAATTTACTAATTTTAAGTCTTTCAGAAGGAGGACAAAGAAAATGTGATGGTGTATTTCACTAAATTAAAAAACTACCATACGGAAATTACTGAAAAGTATCCAACAAAAAAGCCAGCCTCCCACAGCTGGCCTGAACAGTTTTTTCCGCGTTGTCTTCTCAGTAGATATTGAGGCGAGATGCACGACGTGAAAATTATGCGTAGAGGCAGTAGCATATTTTACTGAAAAGCTGTCTCCTCCTGGGGTTCCTTCCCCTCAGTCCCCACATAAAAGGGTCACATCAGTAGTAAGTAATAAATCTGATGGAGTGCAGACCATGAAAGCCTGACCGTGCGAGAGTGCCACTCAATCGGAGGCAAGAGGAAGTTTAGTCATGGGTTAGCGTTAAGCAAACCTTTAGCCCGGATTTCTTTGTGAGAAATCCGAGTAAAGCCGATTGAGGTTTATCTGTAAAAATTTAACTGGTTAATAGGATGGATGGTGCGTTAGCCTACGGCATAACACACCCTACGAAACTGAATTAAATCGGATAAAATTACGTAATTTTTGATTAGACTTTAGTATATTTATCGACTATCTTAGCTAAGTCTGGTACGGCTTCTTCTACGTGTTTCTTAGCGGAACCACGGAATTTTTCATAGGTTCCTTTGATAATTTGACGCTGTGTGTTCTTCACCCTAGCATCGGTAATGCCTAGCATGGCATCTGCTGTATCAGAACGACTGGCGATGAGGTGGGCAGCGGGATCACCCTTTTCTATACCCTCACTCCACAGGGGGTCAAGGGCTGTCAAGAACTGCGGTAGTAGCTGTTCGACAATGTAGGGGATGTATCCGGGTTTTACTCCTTTCAAGGCTGAGAAGGCTGTTTTGATGGCTATACCACTCATCCCTGATTTGGCAGCTAGTTGCTGGTCAATCATTTTGCAGCAATCATCTACAACCATAGCCTTGTTGTTTGGACTTAACACCTGATCACTCAATCCCATTTTATTCCTCCTGAATTCAATGCAATTAATTACCCTAGAAAAGGGAAATTTTAGCTAATTTTAATAGCTTATATCATGTCCACGTGATTACCGATCAAACCCGGAATTCTATTCAATTTAATTTTTCAGTAATCTTAATCCACTGAGTGTCACTAAGACTGTGGAACCTTCATGACCAATTACGCCGATGGGTAGGTTAATGTTGCCTAAAAAGTTACCGATTAATAACAAGAGAATAAACCCTAGCGCTACAACTATATTCTGTTTGACCACAGAGTGCGATCGCCTGCCCAATTCTATGGCTGTGGCGAGTTTCTCTAACTTATCTGCCATTAAAACGATATCTGCGGTTTCCAAGGCCACATCACTGCCGGCGATGCCCATAGCAATACCTACAGAAGCCTGGGCGAGGGCTGGAGCATCATTAATTCCGTCCCCCACCATTGCCACGGTTTGATACTCTTCCTGGAGCTTACGGATGACATCCAGCTTATCTTCAGGGAGGAGTTCGGCATAAACTCGGTCAATACCCACAGTTTGCGCTACACTGTCAGCCGTGCGTTGATTATCGCCGGTAATCATGACAATTTGCTCAACTCCCAATTTTCGCAAGCGGGTAATCATAACTTTTGCTTCTGTTCTGAGCATATCGGAAATGGCGATCGCACCCATAACTTGTTCAGCTTTTGCTACCCAAACCACCGTTTTACCTTCACTTTCCATAGATTGCGCCGATTTCTGCAATTCCTCTGGGAACTGGGTCACATATTGCTGGACAAAAGTTGTATTCCCCACAAACACCTGTTGGTTATTGACAAAGCCGACAATTCCCTGTCCCGGTATAGCTTGGACATCAACCCCACGCACCCAATCTGTCCCAGCCGCCTGGACAATAGCTTTACCTATGGGATGTTCTGAGCAAGATTCCAAAGCGGCTGCGGCTTTTAATACTTCATTCACCGAATATTCACTACTAGGAATTACTTGAGATACTTGGACATTACCTGTAGTTAAAGTACCAGTTTTATCAAAAGCGATCGCGCGAACTTTACCAATCTTTTCCAACTGCGCCCCATTCTTAAACAAAATCCCCTGTAGCGCCCCATTTGCAATTCCTGATAACAGTGTAGGCATAATTGCCGCCATTAGCGCACAGGGAGAAGCCACCACCAAAAAAGTCAAAGCCCGATAAATCGTCACTTCCCAAGTCCAACCCCAAATAAAGGGTGGTAAAAATACTAACAATAAACCAGCTACCACAATTACCCGCGCGTATATCCGTTCAAATCGTTCAATAAATTCTTGAGAAGGAGGTGCTTCCGTCTGTGCTTGTTCCACCAATCGAATCACGCGCTGAATCAAACTACTAGAAGCTGGTTTATGTACCTGAAGCTTCAAAGCCCCAAAACCGTTGAGAGTCCCCGCAAAAACTTCATCTCCTACCGACTTCTCAATAGGTAAAGACTCCCCTGTAATTGCGGCTTGATTTAGAGTACTATAACCAGAGATAATCATCCCATCAGTAGGAATCAACTCACCTGGTTTCACAATAATTTCATCACCCACCTTCAGCTGAGTAATGGGAAGCATTTCTTCCTCTCCCTTCAGTAAAACCCTAGCTGTATCTGGAGTCAGACTCATTAAACCCTTAATACTGCGTTCAGTGCGCCGCATGGCGTAACCTTCCAAAGCCCCACTAATGGCAAAGATGAGAATCAAAATCGCCCCATCAATAATTAGGTAATATTCCCCACGCCATAAACCCAGACTAGCAGCCCCCAGCGCCGCCACAATCATCAGCAAATCAACATCCAATTCCTTTTCTTTAAAAAGAGTAGTCAAACCCTCACGGGCGCTGTCATAACCACCAATTACATAAGCAGCAGGTAAAAACAGCAAAGCCCATCCCAACCAACCAATATGTAAAGCCAACCAACCCAAAAACAACAGCATTCCACAAACCAAAGCTGCTAAAGTATCAGAATGTTCCTGAGTAAATTCTCGAAAACGCTGAGGGTAAAGCATAAAAATCCCCTAAATCATCACCTCCTCACCCTAAACCTTAACATTACTGTCAATGTCAACCCCACAACCAAAACCTCTCCGCGCACCTCTGCGTTAACCTCAGCGTACCTTTGCGTTAAAAAAACAATGAAAACCCTAACCATCAAAGAACTCACCGACGCAGTAGGACAAAGCATCACCCCTCGCATGGTGAGACATTACCATCAACTAGGACTCCTACCACAACCAGAGCGATCGCCTAGCAACTACCGACTGTACACAGATAGAGATATAATCAGATTGCAGCGTATCGTCGCCTTAAAAAATCAAGGTTTCCAACTCAACCATATTCGCCACATTTTAGAAACCGAACCACAGACAGACAACCTCATAGGACAACTCCAGCAGCAATATCGGGCTGTGATGCAGCAAATAACCCAACTCCGACAAACAGCCTCAGCATGGGAGCAACGCGATTTTGTGAGGTTCGGAAATTTGGTAATATAAGTTACCTAAGTTTTGAGCGATCGCTACCTAGAAAAGGTAAAAATAGGGAATTTCAACCAGGGTTTATTAGGAATCAGCCCTGGTAATTGAGATATAAAATCCGATCTCACATTTTCGCGTTGCTCCCCTCAGCATTAGAGAACTTACTCGGACGCGATCGCCATTGTCAAATCATGCAAGCCGAAGTTCTATCGCAACTCAAACATTTAGAAGTAGAAACCCAAATCGGAGTAGGAGAACTCAATCAGCTGTGGAATGGCTTAGATGCAGAAGTACATCATCATCCAGAATCATTCACCGAATCATTGCAGAGAATTTTACCCGACTTATCCCAGCGTTCCGAAATCGAACAAGATTTAATTGCCCAATTAGTCATAGCCTGCGGTGATGTTAGTTTAGTCTCCTTTGTGAAAATTAGTCAAGGTGCGATCGCCGCCAGTAGAGAAAGCCTCAAATCCGGGTGTAACATCGTCGTAGATATTCCCACCGTCGCCGCAGCCTTAGATCAAACCAGACTCACCCATCTAGGTTGTGAAACCATCACCTTAATAGACAACCCCCATATTACCACCGCCCCAGAAGCCGAAACAGAATTTTGGCAACAGCAGAAATGGCGAAAAAAACTTACCCAAATCACTAACAACAGTATATTAGTCATAGGATACGCCCCCTCAGTCCTCTTAGAAATCTGCCAAGCCATAGACCAGAAAAAAATCCAACCCGCCCTCATCATCGGCTTACCCATAGGCTTCAGTCACGCCCCCGCAGCCAAACGCAGACTCATGCAACAACCCATACCATACATAACCATAGAAGGAACCCTGGGCGGAGGACTCCTAGCCGCCACAACCCTCAACTCCCTACTAGAAACCCTAATAAATAAACCCCATTGCCACTGCCATCTTACCTCCTAACCTTTGCGACTTTGCGCCTTTGCGCGAAACATTCCTCCTACCCCCTCCGCCGCAAAACCAACCAAGTAACAACCGGAGTCCCAATTAAAGCCGTCACCGAATTGAGAGGTAAAACCAACTGATTTCCAGGTAACTGAGAAACCAAATCTGCAACCAAAGCCAAAATACCCCCCATCATAGTCACCGCAGGAACCAAAACCCGATGGTCAGAAGTATTAAACAAACTCCGACAAAGATGAGGAACCGAAACCCCCAAAAAAGCGATCGGTCCACAAAAAGCCGTAATCGCCCCTGCTAAAATAGAAGCACTAGTAATCAACCAAAACCGAGTCCGTTCCACAGCCAAACCCAGAGTGCTAGCATAAGATTCACCCAGCAGCAGCGCATTCAAAGGTTTCGACAACAGAATAGCCACAGCCAACCCCAAAACCACCACAGGGGCTAAAACTAAAATTTGTGTCCAAGTCACACCGCCAAAACTGCCAAAAGTCCATTGTAAGTAAGTTTGAATATTATTCGTTTCACTAAATTGCAGCAAAATACTCACTAAAGCACTGGTAGCATAGCCAAACAATAAACCTAAAATCAGCAATTGCATTGTATCTTGAACCCGACGCGCCACCAGTAAAACTAAACCTAAAGCTAAACCTGCGCCTAAACTGGCGGCTATAACTAAACTTAAATCACCAATTATTCCTAAACCTTTAAACATAACACCAGCACCAGTAGCACTTGTGGTCAGAACAACCAAAGCTACTCCTAAACTTGCACCAGAACTAATTCCTAATACAAAAGGTCCCGCTAAAGCATTTCTAAATAAGGTTTGCATTTGTAAACCACTGACTCCCAAAGCTGCGCCGGCTAAGGTGGCTGTTAAGGCTTTAGGTAAGCGAAACTTGAGGATAATATTAGTCCAAGTGGCTTTTTCTGGTTCTCCTCCTAGTAAGATGCTAAGGACTTGGTTGACGGGTATATTGACTGAACCAAAACCTAAATCTAGTAAAAAGGCGAAGATTAAGGCTGATAGTAAGGTGAGGAAAATTAGATATTGTTTGGTTGATTTTTTATGAGTTAGGAATTTAACGAACCGCCAAGTGCGCCAAGTACGCCAAGAGAAGAAAGAGAGGATTTCACGCATTGTTTAAAATTCGTAGTGAGGACTTTAGTCCTCAAGTTAATTTACGGTAATAAACGAGTTGATGATTGGGTAATAATTCAGGATGAAATATTTTAATTAAATCAGCTAAAACTACATCAGGGTTACTAATACCACCTTCCCAATAGTCGTTTCCTTGATGTTCGTTTAATCGAGCATCATTATTATAAAGGTTGCCTATTTTTACAGCCTGAAAATCACCATAGCGATTATCTGCATTCAATAAATCTGTTAAATTCTGCCAAGCTTGACTAAAATTCAGCCAGTAGTCAGCATTAGCAGCACGTTCTAAGATAATCTCGAAAGATAGGGGAAGGCTACCAGATGTGTTATCATCATTCCACAGATAATTTGCGCCAGCGTCATTGAGATATTTAGCGACATAACTATCACCTCCTGGCATATACCAAGTCCCTTTAAAGTTAAATCCTACAAATACGCTAGGACGTTTATTTATAGACTGAGTTTTTTGAGCAATATCTTTATATTTCCTCGCAATTTCACTAAATATTTTTTCGGCTATTTCTTCCTGATTAAAAAACAAAGCGGTAAATTTCATCCACTCGGTTCTTCCTAGCGGAGAATTTTCCATATATTCCGCATTTATGGCGACTTTTAAGCCAGCATCTACTAATTGCGGATAACTATCTGACTGTGAATTCCCCACAGCATAGGTTGTAATTAAGTCGGGATTTAAATCTAATATCTGCTCAATATTGACATTATTATTTCTCCCCACTTCTGTGATTTTTCCGGTTTTAATTCTCGAAATCACATCAGGTGTATTTATTTGTTTAAAATCACTCACCCCGATGAGTTTATCCACCACTCCTAACTTAGCTAAATGCGGTAAATGAGTCGTCGAAAGAGAGACAATCGAATTTACCGGGACAGTAATTACTTGCGTTTCTAAAAAATCCGGCGGTACTGGTGCGCCACACTGCACTAAAACATATTGAAAACCCGTATTAGCATTCCGCCAAGGATTTTTAACCGTGACAACTTTGTAATGTTTATAATACTCCACATCAAAACCAGTCGCATAATTAACGCTCACTTTTGCGGGAAAATAATCAATATTAGGATTGTATTCTTGATTACAAGCGCTGCTACCCTGGGGAATTGTATTGTTACAAGAGATAATTAAGGTAGCAACTAAGAATAATAGACAGACAAAAAAGTTGAGTTTACGTTGATGATGTTTTATAACTATCATATTCCGGTGCTATTTTTCTGGTTTGTAGTTAGGACTTTGGGGAGCATCCCAATTTAGTAAAAACATAGAAGATTGATGTAAAAAACCTATTAAACCCTCTTACCTTGGCGTTCTTCTCCCTTGGCGCTAGCCTCTCCCTTTGGGAGAAGGGGAGACGCTACGCGAATGCGTCTTTGCGGTTCGTTTTTCCATTCTTCTGTAAGCCAAAATCCCATAAATATAGGACTCATATTTGATTTATGAAACACACCCTACATATACTTAGATTTTTTCAATAATCAAATCGGATTCCTATAGATTGAACTTACAAATTTGGGATGCTCCCGGACTTTGGTGGTTTCAGGAAGGACTAAAGTCCTTACTACAAACAAATATTTACTCTGGGGGATAAGAATATTCCCTCACCTTATTACCCCTCACCAAATGTTCCTCAACAATAATTTCCGCCACATCAGGAGTAACGCGAGTATACCAACTCCTATCCTCAGAATTAAACACCACTGGTCCCAACTTACAAACCTCCAAACAGCCAGAAGTTCTCACTTCAATATCTAAACCAGCTTTTTCCACAGATGCTTTTAAAGCTGTAAAAGTCGGTTCCCACTTCCGAGAAGGAAGACAACGCCCAGAAGTACAAACTGAGATATAAGAACGCTTTAAAGGATTGCGAGTAAATGGTATCGGCTGCTTTCCTAACACATAAATTTCCCGCATTTCCTCATACAGCGCTAACTTAGCTAAATTAGGTTTACCCTCTGGTAATAAATTCTCATCCTCCACAAAAGGATTAGGGAAAAATATCGTCATTACCTCTACATTTGCACCATTCCAAAATTTAATTCCCCAACTTCTGGGATTTCCTTCTGCATTAAAACGACGATAAAAAGCAGCCCGACTAACTTGACGTTTTTGTCTTAATTTCAATGGGGTTTTACACTCTGGTCCCCCTAAACTTGGTTCAATACATAAATGTAAATGCCAACCTTCAGCTGCTACCGTTAAATAACCATCGTAAAGAATACACAATTTAGGTGCAGCAGTAAATTCCAGTTCTAATACACCACCTTCGGCAACATGACCGACTCCTACTTGATGCCAATTTTCCTGAAATAAGGTGTACAGCAATGATGATAAAACATCTGTATTGGCAGGAAAATCTTCATACTCAACTCTACCTCCTGAAAGCAGAGGTTCTGTTGTCATCAGATTTAATGGTGTTACCCAAGGATTAAATTGCGTCATGGTATTTACCAATTTTTACGAAATTTTTCAGAATGTGGATCTTAAACCAACTTGAAAAACTCTACCTGCGTCGGGGAAACCCGCAAAAAGTTGATAGCGTTGGTTGAAAATATTATCTACACTACCACTAAGTACAAGGTTATCACTCAGAGAAATTCGCAGTTTAGTATCAAAGGTAGTATAACCTGACAAAAATTCTGTGTTGGTATTATTTGTGGGATAGCCACTGAGAGAACGCATGAGAAATTCTAAATATAAACCTTGAGCATTTTCATAAGAAATTCCGGCATTTAAACTATTTGCACCTGCGAAGCGTAACTCTTTACCTACTTCCGCAGAATTGCTACTTTCTAATATTTGTGGGTCATTCAGAGTATAATTGGCAAAGGCAAAAATATTCTTGGCTAGTTGCACATTCAAAGCTGCTTCAATTCCTCTGGTACGCACTAAGCCAATATTTTCAAATGAACCTATAGGAACACCAAAGTCAAAAGCAATATTATCCGATATGGTATTTTGAAAAAATGTTAAGCGTAGTAAACCAATATTACCTAGTTTTTGGTCAATACCAATATCATAACTATCACCTTTTTCGGGTCGTAAATTGGGATTCCCCACAAATCTAGCACCTTGACCAAATAAGTTAGATAGCGTAGGTACACGAAAATTTCTGATATAATTGGCTCTCAGGGTGGTAGATTCAGAAACTGCTAGTCTTGCACCGATACTGGGTGATGTAAAGGAACCATTAGCTAAACTGTTAAAATCTTGGCGCAAACCTAAGTTGACACCGAGGTTAGGTGTGATATCTACTTCATATCTAGCAAATAATGCTCCTTGACTAATACTACCGTCATAACTAACTGTTCTAATATTATCAGCAAAATTTAAGGTACTATTATTTGCTGAGACGTTGCGGTAGTCAAAGCCATAAACTAAAATTTGATTGTCGGCAAATTTCCAGCTATGCTGTGTTTGAATACCGTAGGAAGTTTGTCTATTGTCTAGTTGGTTAGTGGGTCTGTCAAAGCGAGTGTTGAGAAAGTCTGTGTAAATCTTTGCTGTTAATAAAGAATCATTTCCTTGACCTAGCTGAGAGTTCCAAGTTAAGTCAGCTAAAACTTGGTCTGTATATTTGCGATTATTAGGAGTTAAGGAATTGAAAAATCCTTGACCAAATTGTGGTTCAGGAATCGCTACTCCTCCTGGTACGCCTTGATTTTTAGCTAAGTATAAAGTAGAAAGAGTTAAGGTGTTTCTATTCCCTAAATCTGCTTCTAATTTGACGTTAAAATTATTAAACAGAACATCATCGTTTTCCCTGGTTCCCTCAAAATTAGCTTCGGGAATGAAAAAAGGAAAATTATTTTGCGCCTGGGTACGGTTATAACCCACAACCCAAGATATATCACCTTGTCTCCCGCTATTTTGAATGGTTTGCTGATTTAATCCATACGCGCCCAGAGTCACTCCCGCTTCGGTGGTAATTTTCTCTGTGGGACGACGAGTAATAATGTTAATTACACCCCCAATAGCATCGGAACCGTACAAGGTAGAACCACCACCTGGTAAAACTTCTACTCTCTCTACATTATTGGTGGTAATTTCCGAAAGGTCAAAACCACCAGAACCCAAATTATTGATTGGTCTCCCGTCGAGTAATATTAAAACTTGTCCGGTGTTAGAACCGCGAATAAATTGACCGCTTAATGCACCAACTCCTGTACCGACTGTACCATCACCTAAGACACCGGGGAGAAATTGCAGGGCTTCTTTGACTGTTCGCGCCCCTCTAGCTTCAATTTCTTCTTGGGTAATTACATACACAGGGCGTGTAGAATCTTCAACTGTGCCATCACGCCGCAAAGGTGAAGAGACTCTTTGATTTAAGAGTTTCTCAATTACAGTCAGTTCAATATCGGGTTCTGGTTCTGGTTCTGAAGCCATAACATATCCTGATGATAAACTACTATAAATTGTGTGCAGAATCAGTAAGTTGATCCCGCATTGCCAAGAAATTTTAGGCATCTAGTTTCTCTGTTTAAGTATGGGTGTGATTTAGACTGCTTGTAGAGTCTAGGACATGAGTTTTTAACCGCCGATAAACGCCGATAAACGCCGATGAATTTCAGGTTGATTAGTTAATTGTTTGCAAATATGCTGGCTGTATTGAGTTACACGACGACAGGATGCCCACTCCAGAAGATTTATCATGTTAAGATGTCTGCCTGGTTTACTTGCAAGGCGCTGTATATCCAAATTCAGCCACAAAAAATTTCCAGTTAAGGGAATACCTGAACTCAGCAAAAATTTATGTGCTGGTGCGTTGCTTTGCACGAAAACGCATCCTACAAAAATTGTGGGTTTAATTCTGTTTTAATAAATACCTGTGCTGACCAAGTTTTTTTGTTCTATACATGATCTGTGCCTCGCAGATAGGTGTTTGCTTGGAAGTTACGTCAGTGGGCATTCTGACTCAGAGACAAAAACAATTATTATCTCTTCACAGCTGCGGGACAGCGCCGGATTTACACCGAACTTTCCCCCGTAATACAGGAGTTACCTGTTACGTCTGATGGATGCTTGCCATAAGAACTGACTTTTTTGATTCAATCATATTACTATAAAAGTGTAAATTTGTACAAAAAAAGTTGCGTTGCCGGAAAGATTAGATACAAAAGGTTGTTACCCAGATGGTAATGATAATGATTATTATTCTGTCTAACTGTTTTGTCAACTGCTAATAGAGGTAATTTGGGCATAAATAGTTAATTTTTATGACTTTTTCAGACTCGCTAAGTCTTGGTCAACAGAAAATTAGAAGAAATTTGACACCAGATGTATAATTAGCGCGTCTCCTCTTGCATTAAAAGATAAAATTAAGACCATCCGGCTTTCTGTACCTAGATAAAGAGCATTATGTGGCAACAAGAAAAAAAAGATAGTGCGATAGTCAGTCTGGCATTATTACTGTCCTTAGCTACTAGCCCTATGGCAGTACATTTGTTCGTGCCGACACCAGTGCTGGCACAATCTGCCACTGACGCTGACTCTTTTCCACTACCGACAAGTGTGGAAGATGGAACTACGGTGCGGATTGATGGTTCTATGAATTTGGCTGCAATCAACCAAAGTTTAAAACAAGGTTTTGAGCAAGAGTTTTCGGGGGCTAATGTAGAAGTTGCCAGCAATGGTGCTGATGTGGCTATATCAGCTTTAATAGATGGTACTGTTGATCTAGTTGCGATCGCCCGTGGTTTGACTCCAGATGAACAAGCCCAAGGTCTGGTACAATTACCATTTCAACGAGAAAATATTGCCATCATAGTTAGTACAGATAATCCTTTTCAGGGTGGTTTAACTGATCAACAATTCGCCGACATCTTCCGGGGAAAGATTACAGATTGGTCAGAAATAGGCGCATCTGAAGGTACAATTCGATTCATTGACCGCCCTGAAACGAGCGATACCCGCAATACATTTCGCACTTATCCAGCTTTTACCGGGGCTGAATTTGCCACAGGCTCTAATGCTACCCAGATAGAGGAGGATAACACTGCCGAAATTGTCAAGCAATTAGGCAATGACGGCATTAGCTATGCAATGGCTCATCAAGTGTCGCAATTGTCAAATGTGCGCGTGATTCCCATCAATGATATTTTGCCAGATAATCCGAATTATCCCTATTCCCAGCCTTTAGTTTATGCTTACAGGCAGAATCCTAGCCCCAATGTAGCCAATTTCCTCGGTTTTACCCTCGCAGTACCAGGACAGCAAGCTATAGAAACAGGTAGAGCCGCAGCAGCCGCAGCCATCGCCCAGGGAGAAGTACAAACAGCACCCGCCAATACCCAAACTGTATCAGAGGAACAGCAATCTCCAGAAACTAATCTTGAAGATATACCTCTGTGGTGGCTTTTGTTACCTATATCCGTGATAGTTGTCTTACTAATGTGGCTTATCCGGTCACGCATCTGGGCAACTGAGGCTCAAAATAAAACCACAGATGCAAATCTCAAGGAATCTATGGAAAATGAAGTGGCAATAGATAATATAAGTATTGATACTCCTGTGAGTGAACCTTTCCCTGAAATGCCGTCCAATGATGACGCTTTAACAGCAGGAGCAGTAGCAGCTATGGGTGAACACCTGGAAGAAAAATCACCTCTTAAAACTAATGACGAGAGTAATTCTACAGAAACAGAGTCTTTTGATAATCCTGATTCACTCTGGGATATAGAAGCACCAGCAGCCGTAGTCAATACTCCATACCCTCAATTACCAGATGTACCTCAAGTTGTCTCTGAAGAGTTACCTCTTTCAGAAGTGGTATCTGAGGCGGAAAATAGCGAAATTAAAGACTTTGGTGACGAAATAGCAGAACAGCCCCAAGTAGAACCAGATTTAGGTTTAATTGAGGATATCTTCTCAACGGAAACTACAGACTTAGCTGGTAATATGGCGACAGCAGATAATCTTTGGTCTGAGAACGATGATGATATCTTTGCAACTGAAACTACGGATTTAGGTGGTGATATTGCTCCAGAATACAATGTTTCGTCTCAGCACGATGATGATGATGACACAATGGTGTTCAGTAATTGTGATGAGACTATCTTACCGCCATCGGATGAAAAAATATCAGAAAATGTGGTCATTTCACATCCATCACTCCCAGATATTACGGAAGATATATTAAATGTGGTAGCAGATGCAGCTGAACCCGGCAATAATTTGTCAGAGGAAATAGATATTTTTGCAGATAGTGCAACTTTTGAAGGCACAGGTCTGGAAAATGAGCGGGAAGTGCTAAGTGATATAACAGAGCCTACGTGGTTTGATGTAGATGGGGAGCAAAGTCTTGTTCTCAAGTATCGCAATGCTGAATGGGCTTATGCGACTTGGTTCATTGGTGAAAGTTGTCAGCAAGCATTAGAAAATAACGGCATCTCTCAATTAGCGCTGCGGTTGTATGATGTGACAGATTTAGACTTGAGTTATCAAACTCCCCAATTTGTAGAAGAGTATGAAATTGACTCAGGGATAGAACTTTACGTCGCCATTCCCCACAGTGATCATGATTATATAGCCGAAATCGGTTATGTCACCGAAGGCGATCGCTGGGTAATAATTACCCGTTCCCAAAGAATTCGCGTCTTTGCTACACCCGTGGAAGATACCACAGAAGACCCCGTAAATCTCGATGGGGAACAAAGTATTGTTCTCAAGCCTCGCAATTCTGAATGGGCTTATGCGAGTTGGTACATTAGCGAAACTTGTCAGCAAGCATTAGCAAATAATGGCATCTCTCAATTAGCGCTGCGGTTGTATGATGTTACGGATTTAGACTTGAGTTATCAAACTTCGCAATTTGTAGAAGAGTATGAAATCGAGTCAGGGATAGAACTTTACGTCGCCATTCCCCACAGTGATCATGATTATATAGCCGAAATCGGTTATGTCACCGAAGGCGATCGCTGGATCACAATTACCCGTTCTGACAGGGTGCGCGTCTTTGATACAGCCTCACCAGAAGATACCACAGAAGCCCCAGTTATCAATCTGGATGGGGAACAAAGTATTGTTGTCAAACCTCGCAATCCTGAATGGGCTTATGCGACTTGGTACATTAGTGAAAGTTGTCAGCAAACATTAGCCAATCACGATATC
This sequence comes from Anabaena sp. CCY 0017, assembly GCF_963920885.1. Lineage (NCBI taxonomy): Bacteria > Bacillati > Cyanobacteriota > Cyanophyceae > Nostocales > Nostocaceae > Anabaena > Anabaena sp. CCY 0017. Next base: position 180,765 of record NZ_CAWUDG010000008.1, read on the forward strand.
TCTCAATTAGCGTTGCGGTTGTATGATGTGACAGATTTAGACTTGAGTTATCAAACTCCGCAATTTGTAGAAAAGTATGAAATCGAGTCCGGGATAGAAGCTTACGTCGCCATTCCTGACAGTGATCATGATTATATAGCCGAAATCGGTTATGTCACCGAAGGCGATCGCTGGATCACAATTACCCGTTCTGACAGGGTGCGCGTCTTTGATACACCCCTGAAAGATACTACAGAAGACCCAGTTCTGAATCTGGATGGGGAGCAAAGTATTGTCCTCCAGCCCCAAAATGCTGAATGGGCGGCTGCGAGTTGGTCTATTAGTGAAACTTACCAGCAAACATTAGCAAATAATGGCATTTCTCAATTAGTGGTGCGGTTGTATGATGTCACGGATTTAGACTTGAGTTATCAGACTCCAGAATTGGGACAGGAATATAAACTAGAGTCAGGGATAGAAAAGAAATATCTCGCCATTCCCCAAAGCGATCGCGATTATATTGCCGAAATAGGTTATGTTACAGATAGTGATATTTGGGTAACAATTGCTCGTTCTGCCAGGGTTCGCATCTTTGGTATACCCTTAACAAATACCACAGATGACAATATATCAACAGCAGACACAGAATTAGTGGATTTATCCACAACCCAGAATGAGAGTAGTATTCTCCTGAAAACCCGGACTCCCAAGTGGGCTTATGCTACTTGGTATATATCCACAACTGACAAACAAATGCTGCAAAGTAACAGCAGATCTCAATTATATCTGCGGTTGTATGATGTCACAGATTTGGACTTGAGTTATCACACTCCTCAGCTTGTGCAGAAATACGAATGCGACGAAATTACAAGCGATCGCTATGTGGCAATTCCCGCTACAGATCATGATTATATTGCAGAGATCGGATATTTGACCGCAGGCGATCGCTGGGAGATGATCGTCCGTTCCGAAAAAATTCGTGTCTTCAGTCGTCCCCAACCAGATTTTTGGTTTGTCGCCGATGCTGAATTAATTATTCACGGATCAACAGAACCAGGTGCAACAGTAAATATTGCTGGTAAACCCATCACACTCAAAGCAGATGGGACTTTCCATTTGCGGGTTCCCTTCTCCGATGACTCCATTGACTATCTCATGACCGCAATTGCTGCTAATGAGGAACACAGTACAACTATCCGCAAGAAATTTTCTCAGGAAAATTCCGACAGCTAGAGGGGAAGAGGCAGGGGGGCACGGTGCAGGGGGGAGGGGGGAGAAGAGGCTTCTCAATCCCGATACCCAATCCCCACATCTCAACAATTAAGCAGGTTCAAACTTCATAGATACACCGTTCATACAGTAGCGCTTACCAGTGGGTGCAGGGCCATCGTTAAACACATGGCCTAGATGTCCACCACAGTTGCTGCAATGCACTTCGGTTCTAGTCATAAAGAATGACCGATCTACAGTCACAGCGATCGCGCCTTCAATTGGCTGAAAGAAGCTAGGCCAGCCAGTACCACTGTTAAACTTGGTGTCAGAGGTAAACAATGGTTGTCCGCAGCCAGCACAGACAAAAGTCCCCTCATCATATTCCTTATCGAGTGGACTCGTAAAAGCGGGTTCAGTACCATGTTTTCTTAAAACGCGAAACTGTTCCGGTGTTAAGATTGTCCGCCATTCTTCTTCAGGTTTAGTAATTGCAAACTGGCTTTTAGAAGTTGTCATGTCTTGGGAACCCCAATTGATATTGCGAGATAAAACGGCTGTGCCAATAATTGCGGCACTAGCCTCTAAAAAATAGCGTTTGTTCATGATCTCTATTTTAACGTGAAGCAATTTCACTCACAGCACTTTCCCCACTCAGCACTTAGCACTCCTCTACGGGCGGGTTTATTAAAATTATTATTGGTAATTGAACATATCTGTGAAAGACTTGGAGAGTGCCATACCCGCCCCTACTTGGTTTCTACTCAGCACTCAGCACTCTCCCCACTTAGTTACCAAAACAAAGTTCATACTCGTCTATAGTAATATTAGGATTAGTTTTGAGATAGTCACCCAGGCGATCGCAAGCATGATTGAGCATCTGATCGAGGTCTAATGTTTGCAATTCCATCTCCTCTAGGTTCCACAATTTAATAGTGGTATCTTGACCCCCAGAAACCAGCATTCTACCGTCAGGACTGAAATTAACACTTTTTACACCGCCCTGATGCCCGGAAAAGGTCTTCAGCAACATCCCACTGCCAATATTCCAGAGCTTGATCGTACCATCATCACTAGCTGAGGCGAGCATTTTGCCGTCTGGTGAGAAATTCACGTTACTAACCAAATCATTATGTCCCCCGAAAGTGTGAAGTTGGGAACCATCCAAACTCCAGAGTTTCACAGTTTTATCATCACTAGCTGAAGCAATAGTCTTGCCATCGGGAGCAAAGTTAATATTCCATATACTGGCGCTATGCCCTGATAAAGTTTTCAATAAGCGACCGTCACGACTCCAGAGTTTGATAGTTTTGTCCGCACTAGCGGAGGCGATAGTTTTACCGTCGGGGCTGAATTTGATGTTAGTCACCCAACCGTTATGACCTGAAAGAGTTTGCAACAGACGACCGTCACGACTCCAAAGTTTAATAGTTTTGTCTGCACTAGCAGAAGCCAGAATTTGCTCATCAGGGCTGAAACTCATACTCGTTACCCAATGCTTATGTCCCTTCAGGGTATGCAGCAAAGTTCCATCTCGTTGGCGAATCTGGATGGCCTCATTTGCACTTGCCAAAGCCACGGTATTTCCATCCCTGGTCAAACTAATGCTGGTAACATCTTCTATGGGGGAAGGGAGTGTTTTGAGTAACTGACCATTCAACTTCCAGAGTTTCATAGTGTTATCTGAACTCAAAGAAGCAATAGTATTGCCATCCGGGGTAAAACTGACATCATTAACACTACCTTTATGTCCGTAAAAACTTTTGGGTAGCCTTTCTTCCAGTTTCCATAATCGGATAGTATTGTCATCACTAGCTGAGGCTAATCTATGACTATCTGGGCTAAAACTGAGACTATTCACCTCATGGCTATGTCCTTGCAAAGTCCCTAACAAGTTACCCGCACGAGTCCAAAGTTTAATAGTTTTATCAGCACTGGCTGAACCAATTATCTTACCATCAGGAGAAAAATTAACTTGCCAAACGCCACCACTATGGCCTTCTATGGTTCTGAGCAAATTACCGTCACGACTCCAGAGTTTAATAGTATGATCAGCACTAGCTGAGGCAATAGTCTGTCCATCTGGGCTAAAACTGACATCTAAAATTTCTCTCGTACTGGCTGGTAAAGTTGATAACAACCGACCGTCTAAACTCCAAAGTTTAACTGTGCCATCATCACTAGCTGAGGCAATGGTATCACCTTCTGGGGAGAAGCTGACGCTATTTACACTGCGGCTATGTTCGAGAAAATTTACTAGTAACTTGCCATCGCGATGCCAAAGTTTCGCGGAATTATCACTGCTACCAGTGACTAAAGTTTGACCATCCGGTGAAAAACTGACGCTATTCACACCATGAAGATGTCCTGTGAGAGTTGTGAGTAATTTACCGTCACGACTCCAGAGTTTGATTGTATTGTCACTACTAGCAGAAGCCAATATTTGACCATCCGGTGAAAAACTCACACTATTCACACTATCTTGATGTTCTGCGAGACTTGCTAGTAAACGGCCATCATTATTCCAGAGTTGGATACTGTTATCAGCATAACCAGCAGCCAATATTTGACCATCCGGTGAAAAGTTGACGTTTGTTACCCAAGAATTATGAGTTAAACGGTTACGTTCTTGAGTTCCATAAACTGCCTGTTGGAGAATATTTGCAGTTTGAAGTTGGATATTCTTAGGGATTCCAGGTGTAATTTTTTGTACTTCTTTCCCGGCTCTAAGGCTAGTTAGTAATGCTTCTAACTGCTTATGGGAGAGCAGAAAGTTTTCTGACAAAGAATTTAAAGATTGGATCTCTCGTAACTGGGCTTTTTGAGTTTGTTGGTAAGCTAAAACAGCTAAACCAAAAGCAGTCAGTCCCAGAATACTAATAATTCCCAAAGTCCTTTGAGCTTTTCTGAGTCGATTTTTTTCTTTTTGTTGCTGGCGTTGTTTTTCGATTAAACAAGCTTGAATAAAACGTTGGACATCAGCAGATACTTCATCAGTGTAATTAATATAAATTTCTTCAGCTTCGGCGAGACGAACACCTTGTAATAAAAAGTCTGGTTGTTCATCGCTATTGATCCACAAAGCTGCGGCTTGGGCAATTTGACGATGCGATCGCAATATCGCCCGATTTTCCTCTAACCACCAACGCAAAGTAGACCAATAGCGAATCAGAACCTCGTGAGCCACTTCGATAGTTACAGGAGAAGCTGAGGCGGATGGGAAAGCAGATTGTGTTACCAGTCCAACATCTTCCCCTCTGCTCGCTGCTCGCTGCCCCCCTGCCTTTTTTCCTTCTCCAAACGCGCCTGGATCTTCTTCTAAATTCACCACTACCAGCTTGGCAGCAATTAACACTTGTAATGTTCTTTCTACCAAAGCCACCGGATATTTTTTAACAATTAACTCAGATTTAAGTACCCTTCTCCTAGTATCTTCCGTACCCTCACCCAACTGAGTCAGCGACAGAAAAATCCACCGGGCGCACTCTTGAGCCTCTGGATCTAAACTGTGATAAACTGCTTGGGCTTTGCTTTCCAGCGCTCCCTTAATTCCCCCCAAATGCTGTTGATATGCTTGTAAAGTAATTTCCCCATTTTCGCGGTATTCCCACAACTGTTCCAGCACAAATTCTAATAGTGGTAAATCCCCAGGAGAGTGCTGTAACTCCTGCATCAAAACTTCTACCAATTCCGCCTCTACAGTTAAACCAACTTGTTCCGCCGGGTTAATAATCATCCGGCGATATTCTTCCTCACTCAAACAGGGCGGTAACAGCACACTCGACTGCTGTAACAACTTCACCAAACTCGGTACTTCTAAACAAGGGGCGATAAAGTCAGCCCGCAAAGTAATGATTAATTTAAACTTTTCTGGTATAGATTCCAGCGCCCCTAAAACAACTTCTAAAAAACGCTGTCTATCTTCACTGGTTGAGGTGGTAAACAATTCTTCAAACTGATCTACCACCAAAACTACCATTGCTTCTGGGCGATTATGCACCCAGTGAGTAAACCCTTCTACCCCCTGGTACAACATCCCTTCTAATTGCATCTGCTGGTAAGCTTTTTCTTTTTCAGTACCGCTATCTACTAAACGGCGTGATAAAGCTTGCAGAGGATTTGCACCAGGGCGAAAGCTTCTCATCCACCAATCTTCACTACCTGGTAATACTTTTCCCCGTCGCAGTTGGGCAATTAATCCCGCCTGTACCACAGAGGATTTACCACTCCCAGAAGCGCCCACCACGGCAATAAATGACTTTTGAGCTAAGTCATTCATTAATTGCTGAACCACAATTTCTCTACCGTAAAAATACTGAGCATCTTCTTCCCCAAAAGCCCGTAAGCCTCGGTAAGGACAAAGCCCTAAATCAATACTGGTTCTTGACTGAATACCTCTATTTCCAGAATTGGTAGGTATAACTTCAATTACGCCTTGTGTCCCAGATAGCCAGATATGTAGAGGTAATTCATGGTTACAGGATAATTGTAATTGGGTAATCCAAGCGGCGGCTGATAGGCTACGTTGGGGATGGGCTGCTTGTAAAGTAGAGTGTAACGCTTGGGCAAATTGTTCAGAATTATTTTTCGGTGAAGCAGCAGCAATGATACATTGTCCTTGCTCAAATCCGAGTTGCAAATCTTCTACCCAATCTTGTAGAGGCGCATAGCCATTTGCAACCATTGGGCAGTCTAAAATAATAATTTGTTGGGCATAAGTAGAACGCCTAAGTTGTTGTCTCAACCAGGAACGACTAAGCCGGATATTGTCTGCTAAAACTAAAGCAGGTTCACCAGATTCAGTTTCTTCAAATCTCCCACGCAAATATAACAGAACTGTAGCAAAATTTTTGGGGTGGTTTGGCGATGCTAATTCTGTAGTCTGTAAACAAGTTTGAATAGTCGAGTGTAAATCCTGAGTGGTAGCTTCTAGGGAACGAGGCCAATACTCTAACTCAAAATTACCCACACCCCGTAATAGTTTACTTACAGCCAGAGTCGTCTGATTAGTCGCCAATCCTTCTAATATTAATGCTTGTCGGCAAGAAGAAGATTCTCCCAGGGCTGGTTTTAACCCCAGAATAACTTCGCCCACTCCTTCCACAATCCGCTTGGGTGTTTGCTGTGGATATTCTGAATAGAGATTAGTATCGCCTCTACTTTTATTTTGCTGATTAATCAGTCGTAATTGCTGATTAGTTTGCTCAATGTATTGGCGCGTTTGATGATAAACATATCTGTACAGTCCATCAGCATCAATCAACCCTTGAGAATCAGCCGCTTCACCACGCAACCCGCGCATTAAGTAATATGTAAATACGCCATGTCCCAATTCGGGAAATTCCCAGGATTGTTGATTAGTATCACAGGAAAGCAAAGCATAAAATCCTTTACTCTGTTTTGCCCGTTGACGTAACAATTCCACCATCCCAGATGTAGGATTGGGCAAAGATGCTGAAGTTGTCTCACTTCTAGCACCTCGGAACGTCAGGCTACCACTATGACAAGCATCCAGCCATACTAATTGAGTCTGCGCCTGACTATTTCCCAAAGTTTGTAAAACTTCTTGTAACCCTAAACCCGTGTTGAGTAAATCGTCTGTTTGAGTATCTGCTAGACACAAAAATGCTTGTTGAGAATTTGCCTCTAGCATTCCATGTCCAGAGAAATAAAATAAAATCTTGTCCTGTGGTTGAGCAGCCGCAGCAATTTCGTTTAAGCTAGTACGCACCCTCGATAGAGTTGGTCTTCCAGATGTTAAATCGTGGTGAACTCTTTCTTCGGTTTGGGGAAATCCTTGGGTTGCGTCGGCTAAAGCTGCGGCCAAACCCTGACAATCAACAGCCGAATAGCGTAGTGAAGGCAGTCTATGGTCTTGGTATTGGTTCACACCCACTAACAGCAGCCAAAATTGTGCCTCTCCTAATTCTAGGACATGGGTTAAATGACTGGTAGCTATACCGAGTGGAGACATTTTAAGAGTTGATAGGTAAACCGAAGGGGATGCCATTGTGTACTAGTATAACCGCTAGCAATGTCACCAAGAAACTGAATTTAAAGCTTCCCTCTAGAATAGGGACTTTTGCTCAAAAATAATTTTATTCGGTGCTTACGATGTTTAAAAGTTTGCAGATAAGCACACTTATGAGTATTTTGTTCATTTTCATACCGATTGGTCAATCATAAAAGTTTTTTGGGTTCATTTACGTTATAGGTTTGTGGATGTTATTCTATGCAGTCTGAGTCCTATAAAAAAGCAAAATATTTATTGTGTTCCACAATAATATTACTTGTATAAACAAATGAATTTTAAAAAAACGCCAAAATGGCGACACTTCTGAAATTATATTTGCTAAAGTATTGATTGTAAAAGACTTGTGGGCTTAATAGTCCAAGGTTTACTACACTTCAAGAGCATTTAGTACGGTACTAATTCCTGTAGTTCTGTTAGTTATGCTCTATGAACTGAAGATTACTGCTAGATTTTCTGTAGTGATCTCCACCAATCCCTTCTTCTCGCAAAAGGGATAAGTAGAATCATAAGTCCTTGTTGATTTACTCCTATCCTTACCTCGTTCAACCATGATATGAACGGGGTATTTTTAATGCGAAAATTAGGGAAAGAATCAGCAACGCCAAGAATTTAATGTATTTGGCAATTTATGCCGATATATTATTGTTAAAATTGCATGAGTGATAACTGAAAAGAGCTAAAGTATCGCTTATATAGGAATTATATAGGACTATGATTTTTGTTGGCGTAGCCTGCGCTTTGCGTTTAAAAACACGTAGGGTGTGTAAGCGGTAGCTAACGCACCAAAGCCTTAATAATGGTGCGTTAGGATGAAATCCGTAACGCACCCTACTGGCGTGGCAAGCTTAAAATAGTGCATTACGAACAAGGCAGAAAACATTGATTTATCTCAATTTTCTCAAAAATCTATTGCAACATTTTAGCCTTGTCACGCCACTACAATACTTAATTTTTTTCATAAATCAAACCGGATTCCTCTATCTCATGTATAAGTAAGTGGGCGTAAATAAAGTTAACTGTTCAATATCAGGGGTTGGTAGCTGTTTAGCAAAAGTAGTTAACCTGTGAAATTTAAATTCTTTACAAAAATGTTCCTTAAGATAGTAGTATAGGCAGAGTCTGTTAATTTTATTAATGAACAAACATGAGAGTACTATATAGTTATAGCGGTTTCATCAGGTGAGAACAGTGTTGATAGCTCAACGCCCCGATAACAGCACTCATTACTCTTGTACGGCGGGTTTACTAAGGATTTCGACGAACCACAGACTGATTGCTTAAACCCGCCCCTACCCACTCAGCACTTTCCCCACTCAGTACACTGAAAATTTTATTTACTTAACAGGAATCTCCTTATGGAGCCAGGATTAAGATTACTAACTCAATTGGTGATAGAGTTCACACCTGTGATTGTCACCCTCATCCAAAAGCGAACTGAAGAAAGTCTTGCTACTAAAAATTTTCCATTTCCTCAAGTAATTAAAGAATTTATCCAAACTGTAGATTTCCCTCAACAAAGGGAAGATGCTCTTGCAGGATTTGAACAACAAAAAATTCTGCAACAAGAATTAGCTATTTACCAACGTGAAACACAGGTGCAAATAGCAACCCAAGCACGAGAAACATCTCTCAAATTGCCAGAATTTGCCAAAATATTTGATAGCTGGCCTTTGAGACTGTATCCTTCCCAACTGTTAAATTCTGGCACTAATTATCAGCGTATTCCTCTAAAAATATTTCTCGCTCCTCCACAAATTAAGTTTGACAAATTTGACCAAAAAAATCATGAAAATTCGGCAATTGAGCTAACTTTGGCGGAAGGTTTACGAGAGTTTCTTCACAAACATTATTCGCTCCACAGTCCCATTCGACCCACAGAACTTTTAGCCGGTGCTTGGGATAGTAAACGATTTCATAGTGAATCTAGTATCAAAGCTTTGTTTGGAATGTTAAAAACAGAGCCGATTTTGATTTTAGAATCTGAGGATGATGGGGATTATTTAAATTTCCGCATTGCTTATTGGGGGTTAGGTCAGGAAACCTATTATTACAAAACGATTTTTCGGCTATCTTATCGAGAAATTCTCCAAGAATCGGCTAAAAGTCGGGCTTTAGAATGGAGAAAAATTAGAAATGAACTCCTCTTAATGGGTGAAGATAGCGAAGAAATTAATAATTTAGGCGAAGATAATGTATTTAATCTGGCAATTTTAGAAAAGTCGGAAAAATGGCAAAGTAACGGTATTGATATTAGTCAATTATCCTTAAAGTATCAAGTTAATCATCAGGATTTAGAAAAACTTTCCCAGGTGTTAATTAACTGTCATTGTTTAGTTGCTGCTTGGGTAGCTGATGCTTATCACCTGCTTGATTATGATGTGCCGCCTTTATTACCAGAGGTACTGCCTAGTTTACTTCAAGATACTTTTAACTTACAATCTGTACAGGAACTTTTGCGGGTATACGCTACAGGTTATCAAGAAGTTTACCAAGCTTTAGAGCATGAGCGTCGTTATTGGGTTCCAGAATTAGCTTTGCAGTTAGCCCAAAGTTTATCTCATTTACCTGATCCTTCTTGGGCGCAGTCGCAGGTGGATTACTCTATCAATACATGGTTGGAATTGCGCCAAGTGTCACGACAGGATTTCATTCATCCTTTTGAGGCGATGCAATCAGCTATCAAGATAGAAGATAAGGAATATCTAGAAAAGCTAAAAGCATATTTTACAGCATTAGGCGATCGCCAAAATATTTTAAATGTAGATCAGCTTTTAGATATGATCATCGCTGATCTCCAGCAAAAACCTACTCTAGCACCCCCCTCGGCGAGTTCTACCTTAACTGCACATTCGGGGAAAGTTACATCTGTGGCGATTAGTTCAGATGGGGAGGTGTTAATCAGTGGCTGTGCAGACAAAACTATTAATATCTGGAATCTTCAGACTGGCAAACAAATTCGCACCCTCACAGGTCATCAAGGGGAAGTTTCATCGGTTGCAGTTAGTCCTAATAGTAATGTTCTGGCGGTTGGTAGTTGTGAACATCCCAGAAGTAATGTCAAAATCTGGGACTTAAAAACGGGTAAATTACTGCATACACTTTTAGGACATCAAAAACCAGTCAATGTAGTCGCAATTAGCCCAGATGGGCAGATGATCGCCAGTGGAAGTAATAAAATCAAAATCTGGAATTTGCACACAGGCGATGGGCAAAGCCGCGCCGTAGGCGATCGCATTTGTACACTTTGGCATACCTTTGCTGTCCATGCGATCGCCATTAGCCACGATGGTAAAATTCTCGCCAGTGGTAGCGCTGATAGCAAAATTAGACTATGGAACCCACGCACAGGTGATCCGTTACGCACTCTTGTGGGTCACTCAGGTGAAATCAAATCAATTGCTATGAGTTCTGATGGACAACTGCTTTTCAGTGGTAGTGCTGACACAACTATTAAAATTTGGGATTTAATCTCAGGTAAACTTCTGCATACATTAAGTAGTCACTCAGATGAGGTGAAATCATTAGCCATTAGTCCTGATGGCAAAATCCTCTTTAGTGGTAGTGCTGATCAAACTATCAAAATTTGGCAACTTTCTACAGGCGAAGTATTACAAACCCTAACTGGACATTCAGGAACTATCAATGCTATTTCTTTGAGTCCAGATGGTCAGTTACTCGCTAGTGGTAGTGCTGACAAAACGATCAAAATTTGGCAAATAGCTGCTGATTAAAGGCGGAACCTCACCCTGGCTTTACCCCGTGGGTAAATCTTTCCCTCTCCTTAGTAAGGAGAGGGACAGGTTTTGCGTAGCAGAACCAGGGTGAGGTTCAGTCAATTTTTCCGTTCTGAATAATCATCAGAAGACATGGGATCTAATTCCCAACGAGCATCATCACGTTGCTCTAAAATATCGTTGGTGTGGAGAAAAGCCTTGTCATTCATCGGTAATCCTACTGCTTCTCCTAATTCGTCAGTCACATTTTGGTCAGGAGTGGGAGCAGTACCACCGACGGCTTCATCTCCTACCGCATCCTCTAGTTGCCAATTAGCATCAATATCACCACCAGTAATTTCGGGACTGGTATGAGTATATTGACGGTTTCTTTGCCTGAGCGATCGCCCACCAATATTATACCCCGGCATATCTTTTACACCAGTACCGTAGGATTCAGTAATTTCTTGTGCTAAATCATCGGGATTAATTTCTTCATTATGCTTATTTTCTATCATAAATAATATTAAATTTATTTACCTATTCATCATAACGTTGCCACATCAAAACCCTGTCTCACCAAAGATGTATTACTTTAGTCATAAAATATATATCCCCTGCGAACGAAGATAAAATAGTCGTTATCTCATAATCTAGTAAGTGTAAATTCAAATTCAAGCCACTTGTAGTAATTGCAATCAGTCTGAGTTTTTACCCTCTTAATTACGAATTACGAATTACGAATTCTAAATACTGGTTTTTGGCAATTTAATTCATAAAAACACCAAGCATCGATTTTGATAGCGGAGGTCAAAAATGGACTACAACGAATTTATTACACACGTACAAAGCCTAGCTCAATCAAATGATCGGGAAGAAGCAGAAAGTGCTACCCGTGCGACTTTAGAAACTCTCAAAGAGCGTGTTCCCGGTGATGAAGCCAATGAAATAGCAGCACAATTGCCGCAAGAACTGGGACAATGTTTGCAAGTACGAGAAGAAAAAACTAGTGAATCTTTCAACTTGCAAGAATTTATTGCTCGTGTGAGTCAAAGAGAAAATATAGAACCGACTACCACCGCAATTCATGTCAGGGCTGTGTTTGCAGTTTTGCAAAACGCCATCAATCCTGAGAAATTTGCTAAGTTTCATACTTATTTTTCTCATGATTACGAAGAATTGTTTACGACATCGCCAACGAGTGAAGTTCCAGCAATGTAAGCAGCAATTAAATCAGTTAACGGTTATGAATTAGAGCTAATTATCTCTCTTGAGTGGTAATTGAAAGCTTTTAATGTATTTGGTTAAGTTCTAACAATTAGGAAAATTAATGACAAATTATAACAATCATTCCGGGAAGAAAAAAGTTGCTATCCTCATTGAAAATGGCGTTGAGGATATAGAATTTACCATCCCTTGTCATGGCTTAAAACAAGCGGGAATGGAGGTAGTCGTCCTCGGTTCACGCATGAATGAGAAATACAAAGGTAAACGAGGCAAAGTTTCAGTTCAACCCGATGCTACCACCACAGAAGCCATAGCGGCGGAATTTGACGCAGTGGTAATTCCAGGCGGTATGGCTCCCGATAAAATGCGGCGGAACCCCAACACAGTCAGCTTCGTACAAGAAGCTATGCAACAAGGAAAATGGGTAGCTGCGGTGTGTCATGGACCACAACTTTTAATTGAAGGTGATTTGCTCAAAGGTAGAAAAGCCACAGGCTTTAGTGCAATCCGCAAAGATATGATCAATGCAGGTGCAAATTATCTCGATCAGCCATTAGTGGTAGATAGGAATTTAATTACCTCTCGCGAACCTGGAGACTTAGCGATTTTTACCACAGCGTTGCTGAGTCGTCTGGGTTACGGTGGTAAAGATGTTGCACTTCCAGACGAGACAGACACCAGCGCTGAGTGGTGGAAACTGGCTGATGCTTGGGGTGGTTCTACCAAAGGTGAAATCATTAGAGGCTTGAATACAGCCCTGAGTGGGGAGCGTTATTCAATAGAAGCCTTGGAACAGTACGCCGAAAAAGAATCAGATAGTCAAATGCGAACTGCTTGCAGCAGCGCTTCGCTATCGCTCTTTCAAGAGATGATTAGTCATAGACAGCCACATATTCAGAAGTTAGAAACCTATCTGGACAGACTCGGTGAAAAACCTTCCATAGTGGCAAATATCGCCCATCAATATGCCAAAGTTAAAAGTGCCTTCACTGGTAGTGACGACATCTATCAGTTACGCTGCGCCTTGGGGGATGTGCAAACAGGTATTGGTGATATTGGCAATTTATGTGCTATGTACACCGATCCCGTAGCCACCGCTCTTTTCAAAGAAATTTACCAAGATTTGCTTCAATACGAGCAGCAATTAGCACAGCTATATCGAGGATATCAGGGACGCATAGGCACTGAAATTCAGCCTCCCAAGCCGACCACAGGGGCTGCTGTGTAGTCAAGGCAGAGGGGCAGGGAGCAAGGGAGAAATAAACTTACTCAGCACTTTCTTTATGAACCAACCCATCAAAGTGGAAAAAACAGTAACCATCAATAAACCAGCAGATGAACTGTACCGCTTTTGGCACAACTTTGAGAACCTGCCCACATTTATGAAGCATCTCAAATTTGTGAAAGTGTACAACGAACAACGTTCTCACTGGGTTGCGAATGCTCCTTTAGGGCAGAGTGTGAAATGGGATGCAGACATTCTAGAAGACCGAGAAAACGAGTTTATTTCTTGGGCTGCTGTAGCTGGTGCAGATGTGGAAAATTCTGGTTTTGTCAGTTTCCAACCAGCGCCAGGCGATCGCGGTACGGAAGTGAAAGTTGTCCTCAAATATAACCCTCCTGGTGGGGCTTTAGGTGTTGCGATCGCCAAATTATTTGGTGAAGAACCAAAACAGCAAATTGGTGACGATTTACGCCGTTTCAAAATGTTAATGGAAACAGGTGAAATTGCCACAACCGCAGGACAACCAACCGGACAAAAATAGTTATCCAATTACAATCGAGTGAGGATTTTCATGAAACGCGTATTTTCTTGGTTACAAAATATCCTTCTGCGCCAAATTTTTATAGTTTTTCTCATAGGTGTTGCCTTTTTCTCATTTCAGATTTTTAACTACGGTAACGATATAGCGAAAGCTGACACCGTAAAAACTCCTGAAGGCATTTATTACAAAGGTACGCCTGATTATAACGCCCCAATTAGAAACGACCGACAGATTGATAATGCCCAGAAAAACCTCAAAGAAACTGCTGAAAATGTGCGAGAAAAGCTCAATCTAGATGAACCAACTCCTAGAGCCACAAAAGAGTTTTTAGATTCAGTTCAAACCCAAGTTGAAGATACCGTAGAGCCAATTACAGGCACTCGACACGGATATTACCAAGAAAATAGACCAGAAGTGAACAACAGATAAAAAAATCGGCGTTGCTGAATAAAGATATGAATTTGTCTCACGCAAAGTCGCAAAGACGCAAAGTTACAAAGAAAAAGAAAGGTAATTTTGGCATTTCATATTCCAATTCAGCAACGCCAAAAAATCTTCTCTCTCTGCGTCCTCTGCGTCCTCTGTGGTTAAAAAAAATATTATAACTCCAATAAAACCACGAGAGGATACTAATAAATAAGGATAAAACAGTATGAAAGCAGTTTGCTGGCAAGGAGCAAACAATGTCCGGGTAGAAACAGTACCTGACCCCAAAATTATCAACCCGCGTGATGCCATTGTCAAAATTACTTCTACTGCCATTTGCGGTTCAGACCTGCATCTTTATAACGGCTATATTCCTGCAATGGAAAAAGGCGATATCCTGGGTCATGAATTCATGGGAGAAGTCGTTGAATTAGGGAGTAAAGTCAAAAATCTGCAAATAGGCGATCGCGTGGTAGTGCCTTTCACCATTTCTTGCGGAGGCTGTCTATTCTGTCAACGGCAATTATGGTCATTGTGCGACAACTCCAACCCGAATGCTTGGATGGCAGAAAAGTTAATGGGCTACACACCATCAGGTATATTTGGCTATTCTCACTTATTGGGTGGTTACGCTGGTGGTCAAGCTGAATACGCACGAGTACCCTTTGCCGATGTCGGCTTGTTCAAAGTACCCGATAATTTAACTGATGAACAAGTATTGTTTTTAACAGACATCTTTCCCACAGGCTACATGGCCGCTGAGAACTGCGACATCAAACCCGGTGATACCGTTGCTGTGTGGGGTTGTGGCCCTGTGGGGCAATTTGCCATCATCAGCGCTTATATGCTGGGTGCAGAACGAGTTATTGCTTGCGATCGCATTCCCGAACGCCTACAAATGGCTAAAGAATACGGTAAAGCCGAAGTTCTCAACTATGAAGACATCGAAGTTGGGGAAGCACTCAAAGAAATGACCGGTGGACGTGGCCCCGACGCTTGCATAGACGCAGTAGGTATGGAAGCACACGGTACTGACTTTATGGCTTTCTACGACCAAGTAAAACAAACAGCACGCCTAGAAACAGACCGCCCCACAGCCCTCCGCCAAGTAATTTTGACTTGTAGTAAAGCTGGTAAAGTCTCAATCCCAGGAGTTTACGGTGGCTTTATCGACAAAATGCCAATGGGTGCAGCCATGAACAAGGGACTGACTTTCAAAATGGGACAGACACACGTCCATAGGTATTTACAACCTTTACTAGAACATATTCAAAAGGGTGAAATCGATCCATCATTTGTGATCACCCACAGCCTACCTCTAGAACAAGCACCCCACGCCTACGAAATTTTCAAGCACAAAAAAGATAACTGCATCAAAGTTGTACTCAAACCATAAGGTAATTAATTAAATATGACTGACACAAGTGTGAAAAAAGTAGACTCTAGCCATTCCCCCAAAGGTCAACTCGGTCAGAAATATCTAGCCTCTGGAAAATCAATTTCTATGCGCCTTTGGGAAGACGAACAACCAAGCGCAGATAAACAACCTACTTCTCGCGACTATGAAACAGTGGGCTATGCAATCAAAGGCCGTGCGGAACTGCATATAGAAGGACAAATGATTTTATTAGAACCTGGAAGTTCCTGGGTAGTCCCAAAAGGAGCAAGCCATACTTACAAAATCCTCGAACCATTTACCGCAGTTGAAGCCACCAGTCCACCAGCGCAAATTCATGGACGAGATGAGGATTAAAAAATACAGCAATAATATATCTCAACACAGATAAATTATCTGTGTTTTTTTGTATATCTATAGTTACAAATTATGCCATATTGTTATATACCGCCAGCATGATGTAGAGATAATAATTTGCTAGTTTCCTAGAAAGCATCAGCAACACAAAAAATCTGAATTAGTGCAATTGTAGATGCCATCAAACAAGTAGGAACCCCAATGTTTTACCACAATAAGAAGTTACAGTATTTCAAGCCACCACAAAAGCCAGATGCAGTCTACGCGATGAAAATTCAAGAACTCATCGGTGGTACATTCGGCGAAATGACCGTGATGATGCAGTACTTGTTTCAAGGTTGGAACTGCCGCGGCCCTGCTAAATACAGAGATATGCTGCTAGATATCGGCACTGAAGAAATTGGTCACATTGAGATGCTAGCGACAATGATTGCCCATCTCCTAGATAAAGCCCCAGTTAAAGTCCAAGAAGAAGGGGCTAAAGATGCCGTCGTGGGTGCGGTGATGGGTGGTACTAACCCACGAGAGATGATTATGGCAGCAGCCATGAACCCTCAACACGCGATCGTTTCTGGTTTAGGTGCAATGCCGGCTGACAGCGTTGGTTTCCCTTGGAATGGTCGCTTTATCGTCGCTAGCGGCAACCTGATGGCAGATTTTCGCTCTAATCTCCATGCAGAAACTCAGGGACGTTTGCAAGCTGTGCGAATGTATGAGATGTCCGATGATCCTGGGGTGAAAGATACCTTAAGCTTTATGATTGCTCGTGACACCATGCACCAAAATCAATGGGAAGCAGCCATTGAGGATTTACGAGATTCTGGACTAGAAAGCACACCGGTTCCCAGTTCTTTCCCTCTAGAATTAGAGAAACGCGAAGTTGCTTATCAGTTCTGGAATCACTCGGAAGGTAATGAAAGCGCCGAAGGTCGTTGGGCAAAAGGGCGTTCAATGGATGGTAAAGGGGAATTTGAGTATGTTGCTAATCCCCAACCTTTAGGCCCCGAACCGCAGCCACCACAGCCAGATCCAAAATTACACGGTACGCCCCAAAATCGGCAAACAGATGGTAATGGTTCTAGCGCCCCTCCTTTAGCTGACCGCCTTAATATCCGTAGTTCATAAAGGACTTCCAAGGCACAAAATCCCCAATTTGTAGGGGCGTGGCAAGGCTAAAATGTTGCATAAGCATAAATATTGTGGGGTGGGCTACTGGTCCCCGATAACAGGCAAGATGCCTGTTCCACAAGGAAACATAATGCAACATTTTAGCCTTGTTACATACACCCTACGTGTCTGTTCAAAAATCAAATCGTAGTCCTATAATTGGGGTAATTCATCTAATTTTCATCCTTTACTGAAAATGAACTGGGTGATATGTACTGTAGTAACTTGGTATTTCTAACCCCTGAATTTTTAAAACTTGCGTCCGGTATAAAAATACTGCACCAGTCATAATGTGGTTAGCAACATCAACAACACGGCGATTATTTAAATCTGCTAAATAAGAACCTTTGATCCAGTTATTGAAGCTTCCCATAGCAGGGCCACACCAGATTTGATAATCAATTTCTCGCCCTTTTTCACCAGAGTTAGACCAACGAGAAGATAATCCCAAATACCAGCGAAAAATCAGAGCCATTTTCAGCTTGGGATTGTGGGCTGCTTTGTGTAATTTATCGGGATTACGTTGAGATAAGTAATTAACTGTTTCTTGCCAAATTGCATCTAGATTAGTTTTGAAAACTTGTTTTTCTAGTTTTTCTCTTTCGGCAGCAGGTATATCCTCAATTGAATCATAATTTTTGTATAACTCAAATAATTTTTGCGCTCGGAGAGGAAAGAGAGTTCCTCTTTTGAGAACTTGCAGCTTTACCCCCATTTCAAACATATCTGCGGCTGGAGCCATCATCACATCAGCCATCTCTGCTTGAGCTAGTAATTCTTTGGTATATTGAGAAGTTCCAGCCTCAATACAGGATTGGTTAATGGAACCAGTGACAACATAAGCAGCGCCCATCATAAAGGCAGCTAAGGCTGATTGTGGAGTGGCAATTCCTCCTGCTACTCCGATTCTGACTGGTTTTTCATAACCATATTGACATTGAATTTGATCTCTTAATTCCAGAATGGATGGTAACAAACAAACCAAAGGACGATTATCTGTATGACCACCAGAATCTGCTTCTACAGTAATATCATCAGCCATCGGAATCTTTGCGGCTAGAGTTGCTTGTAATTCACTAATTAAACCTTGCTGGACTAATTTTTTGAGAATTTTTAAAGGAGCAGGTTCTAAAAATTTGGTGGCAACTTCTCGACGGGAAATTTTGGCAATGACTTTATTTTTGATTTCGATTTGATGGGCTGCATTCAAACCTAGCCCCGCAGCCCGATAATAAACGATGTTTTCAGTCAAATCTAAGAAGGCAGATGCTTCTATGGTTCTGACTTGATATTTCAGGTACAAATCAATGACACCGCGTTCAATAGCAGGTTCACTGGGACTGTGAAGTAAGTTAAAAACGTAAGGGCCTTGGGGTAGGGCTTGTTGAATACGCTTGATGGCTGCTTCCACACGGTCAAGGGATAAACCTCCCGCACCAAATGAACTTAAAATTTTTTCTTTGCCAAGAGCAATTACTAATTCTTCAGACGCAATACCATGAGCCATTGCTCCAGTAGCATAGGCATATTTCACATTGTGAAAATTGAGAAACTTGGGATCGCCTAACTGTTGCATCTGCATAGCTGGTACAGACATTAACAGTTCTATTTCTCCTATTTCTTCATTATAAGTATGAAGTAAGTCCCCTTCATTAGTAACACCTATTTTATCTTTAATTCTAATAACATAACAAGGTTTAGCTAAGTTAAGTAATTTAGCTTTGATTCCATTGCCATCAAAAGATATGGTGTTTAAAGAACCTTGCCAAGTTTGATTACCTGCGGTAAAAAAGTTAGCTGTGTTTAAAAGTGACTTACTGCGTTTATGCTTGATGACATTATTTGTAATCATCACATTTTTATTTTTTTGATTTTTATGGTATATAGGGATAAGTTATGTGGCAGTTATACTTAACAAGTATAAGTTTGCCTAAAGTTGTAAACTTCTGAATGCAGAGTTTTAGCAACTTCATGCTCTATAAGTGGATGAAAAGCTGTATTCACTCAAATCACTTGATTCTTCAAATAATGTTTGGTACAACTCTAGCTGTTGCTGAATAATAGAGCTAATTTGATGTAGTGTTTCTTGTCGTGACTCCAATAAAACAGAGTGAATTTCGTTCATTTTTAAAGCATTTTTGCTCAATTCTCGGTAGTGGAAATCACGTAAATTAGGTTGATTATCTTTATGAATAAATCCATCATTTATACGGCTATTGAGCAACAAGCTTGGAGAGTTTTTTTGTGACATAACTAAAGTATTATTATTTATCTTTTGCGATTGCAGATGTGTAATTAAATTTTTCCGGCTGATTTTGGTAAAATAATACCTCTAGCTCCCATCATCCGGGAATATATTTTTCCGTGGATATCGTGTGTGATCACATCAGCAACTACTGCTGATTCTGTCTTTGATTTTACTTGGCAAGAGATGTAGAGTTTTTTACCAAATGGCAGGTCTGCAAACTGCTCAAAATTATGGATTTCTGAAGGTAAACAACCTAATTGGTGAAAATGTTGAGACCAAATCCATAGTGAATGAACCTGAACATCAGCAATATAAGGGTTGAAGGTTTGGACTGGAAATTGCCCTTGTTGGGTTTCTGGGATTTGAGGCAATAAGCACTCTATAGTTATAGTCTCAGGAGTAATATTTAAAACTCTTTTTACGCCCTGGAAAGCTGAACCATGAAATAAACTTGATGCCCCGTTTTGATAAAATGATGTGCTGATATCTGGGTTGGCTCGCTCCTGGTTAAATGGCTCATAGATGGGAGCTAGGGTAATTTGCTTTTGTAACTTGATATTGGCACTGAAATGATGACGTATTTTATCGCCATTTTTACTCCAAATTTTAGCCTGAACTTCGATTTCATTGACATCAGATTTAGAAATTTCTACTAAATCTAAAGTGTATTCAGGGGCTTGATTTCCATCAAAGATAATTCCCTTCAAAATTTTGAATTTTTGGCAACTAAAGAATTTGTAACCGGGATAGAGTTGTTCACAGGTATTTGCAATCCAAGCTATTGCACAAGTGGCGGGAAGAACTGGTTTACCTGCAATTACATGGTCACGTAAAAATGGATTTGCTGCTAATGTTAATCGCCTTTGGATGCGAAAGCTTTTTAACTCTGGGTTTAATGCTTCTGGGATGTAGATAAGCGGACTACCAATTACTACTTGTGTGCTTTGGTTATTTTTTTGTTCCAGTTCGTTAATTAACATCTGCGCCCCAATTTCCAGGGGAATTGTCTCGATATTTCGTTCAGAAAAAGCCTTTTTTAATTCTGGAGATACCATTCCACTATCCCAAGGCCCCCAGTTAATGGCGACTACATGACAATTGGGATGGTTGCGTTTGAACAGATGGGCTGATTTGTTGAGAATTTCATTAGCGATCGCATAATCAGATTGTCCCACATTTCCGTAAAAGCCGACAACCGAAGAAAACAGCACTAAATATTGCAATTCACGATTTGGTATACACCGTAGCAGGTTTTCTAAACCTTTCACCTTAGCAGCATAAACCGTTTCAAAATCTTGGAGTGTTTTTTTCTCAATCCGTTTATCAGCGAGATTACCGGCTGCATGAATAATACCTGTAACTGGCCCCAAACGCTCCACAGCACTAGCAACTTTTTCAGAAAGCATGACTGCATCAGTCACATCGACACTTAAGTATTCTGCTTGTCCACCCGCCTGTTTAATGGCTTGTAAGGTAGCGGCTATTTCTCGTCTGGATGCAATAGTTTGAAACTTTTTCTGCACCATTGCGGGTGTAGGTTTATCTCCTTTAGCGATGAAACCCTCCATAATTCGCTTTTTCAATTCCATTTCGCCAACATAACCTTCCGCCCATACAGGTTTCGGTTCAGCAGCAGAACGCCCCAGGAGAATAAATCTGCATTGATAACGCTGTGCTAATTCAATCACACATTTAGCTGTTATCCCCTTTGCACCACCACTGACGAGAAATACTTGAGATTGGGGATGAGGTATGGGGTTCGCAAAAATATCATCTGATTTTGGTTCACAGATTAAAGTTGTGCGTCCTTGTGCAGTATATCCCACTTCCACAACCAAGCGATTATGGTCGTGAAGTTCAGCCAGGATATGCTCTACTGAAGTTTGAGCATCTAAATCAGGACTGATATCTAAAGCTCGGCAAAATACAGGTTCCCATTCCTGGTTGACAGTTTTGGTTAATCCGAATAAACCGCTACTAATTGCGCCAAAGTTAGTTTTTTGTCCTAGTCCGAATTCGCCATCCAGACGAGCCACTGTCAAGAAACAACTGCGTCCTTGCTCTGCTGCTTGATTCAACGATTCTTTGAGGTATTTAGCAGTGAGAAAGACGTGACGCAGGAGAGATTTTTCTGTTTCCAGATAGCAGACATGATTACTGCTATTTTGCAAACTTGGGGGATTGAGATGAATGAATGCAGCTACCTTACCATATTCAGAAGCGATCGCATTTAACTGTTGTTGCAAATGTTCCTCGCTCAAATCTGATAGCACTACCCGATTGATACTGTCAGGTAAAGGCGATTGTTTACCAATCAGAGTTTGAGGGAAACTTAAAACAACGGTTTTCCAGCCCCGCTTACTTAAAGCTTCAGCTAATTTTGTAGTAGTCAGGGAACCATCATCAGTGAGCAAAGCAATATGCTGTGCAGGTAAGGTGAAATTTAAAAAATCAGGTTCAGGCAGAAATTTCAGTCTAGCGGGACTGCGGCGAATTAGAGAGTGGCTCTGAGAAGACAAACTATTCCCTACTCCTTCCCCCTTGCTCCCTGTTCCCTGCGCCCCTGCTTCCTCTACCGTCTGTTCTATGTAATCAACTATTTCTTGGAGGGTACGCAGTGGAGCTATTTCTTCAGAATTTGGCTGAGGTAAATCGGGGTATAGCTCTAATAATGCGCCCAGAATCTCGACACGTTTGATAGAATCAATCCCCAAATCAGCTTCAATGTCCATTGACATCTCTAACATTTCGCTGGGGTAGCCTGTCTTATCACTGACGATGGTGAGCAGGGTTTGACTGAGGGTAGCTGCATCAATCTCTACTGGTGGTGCAGCTACTAGAGTTTGATTCTCCTGGGGCGCAATGATATCTAGAACTGGTGTTGGTTGATGATGTGCGCCGTTACCATTACCGTTACCATTACCATTAGAAACTGGCTCAGGTTTAGTAGCCACAGCCGATGCAGTGGTGACTGAAATAGGCTGATATTCTGAATATGTAGGAATGCGAGAACTATCTTGATATTGGAACGACGGAATCAAACTGTGTTCTGTGGTATCATCACAAGTCGGCAGTTGATGTTGTTGGACTAATTGGAAGAAGTTATGAGTATATTCTTGCTGATAGTTCAAGTACTGCTCATGAATGCGGAGGCTGTCAGCTTGATGCTGGTGAAACCGCATGATACTACGCTCTGAACTGGAGATAGCAAGTTGCTGAGTTTGCGGTTCTTGCTGAATGAATTTACCATTTCCCCACAAGATATGCTGTTGTTGCATCAGCCCAAAGAAGGTTTTAGTATATTCTGTCTGATGCTTCAAAGACTGTTCATGAACCTGCAAGATGTGACGTTGATGGCGATTGAATTCAATCAGGGTGTATTCTAAGTTATCTATGGCTCTCTGGTAATTCACGGTTGCTTCGAGATTATTTGGTGTAGACTTGATATCCTGTTGATCTGATTGCCCGTTTTTCATAGATTTAGCCTCATGGACTGTTAACTCCTCTGTAGGTAATTTAGGCTGACCATTAACTGCTACTGTCTCTGTAGGTATGGCTCGATTATGCAAGTTTTCAGCAGTGACAGAGTTTGATATTGTGGAGTAATGACCATTGCTAACCGGCAATTGTGCTTGATGCCCATTTTGTAAAGCTTTTTCAAACAACTGCTTCGTTTTGTCCGAGACATAATTGGTGCTATTTAAGCGCACATTCAAGAGTTGAGTTTGAGGTTCTGGGGGAATGGGGCGCGACTGTTTGTATGGGTCTAGGTTGAATAGAGGTAAACCAGCGACACGCAATTGTACAACAGCTTCTCGGAGAGTGCGATCGCTATCTTTTTGAGGATGAGTATTTAATGCTACAGCTATATGGGATCTCGCGCCCAGAATCTCTCTAACTAAATTAGTCAGAGTATTTCGTGGCCCAAATTCCACAAAGCAATAACCGCCTTCAGCATAAATGTTTTCAATTTCCTCTTGAAACAACACCTGACTTCCCAAATGTTCTTGGAGGATATTTTGAATAACTTTGGGCTGATTGGGGTAAGGAGTCCCGGTAAAATTGGTATAAACCGGGATTTGTGGCTGTTGCAAAGTCACCCTTTCAATAGCATTCGCAAAAGGTTTCACAGCATAAGCCACCAAGGATGTATGAAAAGCTGCGGAAACTGTCAGCAATCCAGTATAGAACCCTTGCGCCGTCAGCATCTCTTCAACTTTAGCAATTTCCGCCTTTGTCCCCGCCAGCACCATCTGTTGATGGGAATTCAAATTAGCAATATGAACCAGAGGGAAATTTTCGATCAGTTTTTTAACCTGACTCACATCCCCTTTCACCGCCAACATGGTTCCATGATCTAATTGAGAATTTGGGGGTGTAGCCATAGCTTGACCTCTAGCTTTAACCAAGAAGTAATAATCCTCCTCACTCAAAACCCCCGCAACCCATAAAGCGGTCAGTTCTCCGAAACTATGTCCGGCTACCATATCTGCTTTAAAACCCGCTTGTTGTAGAATCTTGTACAGACCCGCACTAAAAGCGCCAATGGCTGGCTGTGCATATTCGGTCAGTTGTAAAACTGACATCTGCGCTGCTTTTGATTCTGGATTAAACACAGGATGCGGAAATACCACTTCAGAAACAGGCTGTAAACCGTCTTGGCTTAAAAGCCTGTCCATCTCTGCATAAGTCTGTCGTAAGCAGGGAAAGTTGATTACCAGTTCCCGACCCATTTCTAAGTATTGTGAGCCTTGACCAGAAAACAGAGCCACAACTTTCTGATCTTTGCTGATACCAGTTTTACGGTAATAAATTCCTTGGGGATGTTCCCAAGATTCAGCTTCTAACTTGTTTTTCAGCAAGTCAATAGATTTTTGTAACAACTCACCAGCTTGAGTTAAAGAATTAGCAACAAACCCGACTCTAGCATCCGTAATTGGGATTTCTAAAGCTTGAACAGCCGCAATTAGTTCTGCATAATGCCGTTCTCTCCCATCAGATTGTAATTGCTCTTGGATTTCTTCACAGCGCGATAACAGATGTTCTGGTGTTTTAGCTGATATCAATACTGATTCAGCAATATTATGTATGCGATAAGGCTGGTTGTGTTCGTGTTTGTATTCTTCCAAAACTACGTGATAGTTCGTCCCACCAAAGCCAAAAGCACTAACTCCAGCCCTTCTCGGTTGGTCATTGCGAGTAATCCAAGGTCTAGTTTCCGTGTTTAAATAAAACGGAGAATTTTCAATATTGAGTTTAGGGTGGGGTTGAGTAATATTAATTGTAGGTGGCAATACTTTATGATGCAGAGCCAAAGCAGTTTTAATTAAACTCGCCGCACCCGCAGCCGCTTTTGTATGTCCAATCTGTGATTTGACGCTTCCCAGGGCAATATATTGTTGTTTGGGGTTATTTTCGCTAAAAACTGTTTTAATAGAGGAGAATTCTGTGGGATCTCCAGCCATAGTGCCAGTGCCGTGTGCTTCAATTAAACCCACACTTGTAGGCGAACAGTCTGCATCTTCATAAGCACGATGTAGAGCTGTGATTTGACCTTCTGAACGAGGTGCATAGATGCTTTTATAGCGACCATCGCTAGAACTGCCAATCCCTTTAATTACTGCATAGATGCGGTCATTGTCTCGCTCGGCATCTTCCAGGCGCTTCAGTACCAACATCCCCACACCTTCACCCAACATCATCCCATCAGAATCGGCATCGAATGGTTTGACATTCTCACTGGGAGAAACAGCCGGGGTTTTGCTGAAACACATATAAGCCAGGATGGAGTTATCTGTGTCCACTCCACCAGTCAGCATCATATCAGACCGATGTTCAACAAGCTCACTAATGGCGATTTTCAACGCACCCAAAGAACTAGCACAAGCAGCATCGACGACACAGTTCATTCCTCCCAAATCTAAGAAGTTGGCAATTCGTCCGCTAATCACATTAGCTAACATCCCTGGGAAGGCGTTCTCATTCCACTCCACATAAGCGCTTTTGATTTTCTCAACTATGCTTTGTGTATCTTCATCAGATAAGCCACTGCTTTTAAGAACTTTTTCCCAAACCGGGTACTGCAATCTCGAACTCAGAGGTATCGCCAATTGCCTAGATATCTCCACACCCAATACTACACCAGTGCGTTGGCGAAGCCTATCGTAGATATCGCGATTAAACTGCCGAAAGTCACCATAACCAGCATCTTCGATGGCAGATTTAGCAACTAGCAAACCTAACAATTGAGAAATATCTGTAACTTCTAAAATATCGGGTGGTAAACCAAATTCCATCGGATTGAAATCCACATCTGGGATAAATCCACCCCGTTTACAGTAGGTTTTGTCAGGTGTTCTGGGGTTAGCGTCGTAATAATCATCTATGTTCCAACGGGAAGGCGGAACATCTGTAATACAATCAACTTTCTGAACAATATTTTCCCAATATTCCTGTAAATTTTGGGCTTGCGGAAATATAGAACCCATACCGACAATAGCAATCTGGGTATGTCGGAGTTTTCTATTTATTTGGTTAGTATTTAGCGGTACGTTTGTCACTATAATCTTTTTCCCCTGTATTAGCTTTAGCAGAGATTTCTCACAATTGCTGATTTGATTGATCTTGCATTTGTTCTAATTCAGCTTCAATTTTAGAAGCAGCCATGACTTCAACTTCATTATTTTAATGTGCTTGGGAAATGTAGCTATGTTGACTGTAGTTCCTCTATCAAGTAGAAAATTAGCAATAATTTATTGGATTAAGAATTGCTGTTGGCAAATAAATTACAGATATAGATAGAAAGTTGCAGTCTAATTTATTTAACAACTTGAGCTAGGATAGCTTGATATTGAACCTGTGCTTAACCTGTAATGTCCTATTAGTTTGCCAATCACAGCTATATTAGACTGGTTGATTCTTAATCGCAACTTATATGCAACTCAATATCTATGACTAGAGAAAATACTGGCAAACCTGGTGATATCAGCATATAAATTGTTATTATTTACATAGCTATACATCGGTCTTAATAACTGAGTCAAGATTAGTTTCTGAATTAGCATGGTCAGATTTTTTCCTATTTATTCCCTGTTTTTGAGTAGAAGCTAATAATTTTTGCTCTAGCTCACTAATACTAATTCCGAGATCAGTGGCGGTTTTATTTTTCCACTCTTCTAGCTCAAAATCATGCTGATTGAGCCATTCATGCACCACCAGGCGTGCCATCTCTGCTTTCCGAAGAGTTTGGCGAGCTGCATGAAAAATTAGCCTCTGATTATCAAAATTTGGTAACGAGAGCATAAATCGCTGTAATCTCATTTTGTCTCTGCTCTGTGGAGGGCTATAACTATTAATTAAATAGTTGTTTACAGTTTGACTTCTTATTATGCCATATAGTGAAACTATCTAAATATAAATTGCATAACAATTGCATAGGTGTAATTCTTATGCGTTTGAAATATAAGCTTTAGTTAATTATCCAATGTATATTCTTATGTGCCACACCATATTTACGCCACCCAATTAGTAAGCTGAAGTCTGTATAGGGAAGCAAGGAAAAATTGTGATTTACCAATGACTAATAAGCAATGACTTTTTTTCCATCTGTCTAAGGATTGATTCAGTTTGAAAGTATAATTTCCCAAGTAGAGACTATTGTTAAAAAGCTCACAGCGTTGATAGAAAAAATAAGAACTTTATCCGCAAATCACTACAAATTTTAGAACTTAGAAATAGGACGCTGGCGATAAAACACTCTATACAACAGGTTGAATTTATTTGAACTACATCTGCCATTGGGAATATTAATATGCCTGTAAAGCGAGAATATATTCACCTAAACATCGTTATGAATATTGTATTTTAATTAAATTATTACCGTTAAAAACGATTTTTTGTTGGCGAGATGTAAATTTATTTACTAATACTTTTATTTTCTTTAAGAAAATTTCAGCAATTAATTGTGTATCAACTATTTTATTAAATAGAATATCCAATAATAGTTCTTAGCTATAACTTGCCTACAAAAAATATCTATGCCATTTTGCCATTGTTTTATCATTAAATATGTTGCTTATGGGTTGCAATTGAGTATCATGATGTTTATTCTAAGTGATAGAAAGGGTAATTAAATAATGTGGATTTTGCAAATAGAGTACAGAGACATAAACTTGCTTGATGATCTCATTCCTCTATTCATGGAAATTCACTGAGGATGACAATACACTTACATATAATGAAACCGTGGTGCATCAAGCATTCTACATAATTAGACTGACACGAAACTATAAGGGATTGCTGGCATGAGACTATCTGAGTTAGATCCACTCATACCGCTAGTTGAGTTAAGAGAAGAACTACTGAAATTGCCCAAAGGCTATTCGTTTTATGAACAAGAAATAGTCGATTTCTTATCCCGACGCAGATGGCCTGAGAGTAATCGCCGCATTGACCGGACAACTTTTTGGCGCTGGAGGACAGATAACAAAATTGAGCATCAAAAACTATTCAGCCGATTGGATATTTTGAAACTATGCCAAATTTGTGACCATTACCGGATAGATGGAACACGTCGTGAATACTTAGCCATTTTGAACCATCAAAAAGAGGCAGTGCTAAATAAATAAGTAATCATTAGTTATTTAGTTGTTGAAGATACATAACCCACTAATTATTCAGTCTGTGGGCGTAAAGATTCATTACTAATGACCAATGCTTACTTGACAAACTTCGGGAATGATTTGTCGATAGCACCGCAGGGCTGAAGGGGCGTATTACTATAATACGCCCAGACAAAAACAACGGATGGCGATCGCCCTTTAGTCAGTCATCCCAAATTAGCCTTAGCAGATGAAGGCTTGGCGGTGCAAAATATTCTTAGCATTAATTTAACAATCAACAAAAAATGATAAAAATACTTGTCCAATCATTAAGAGTTATTTAATTAAACAACAGGAATATTGTTAAAAACAAAAGCTAAACCCCAATCAGTGACTCAATTTCAGCCATTAATTACCAACCCAATCAGCAAAAACTCCCCTTTCATTGCGACTCCAACATTTGAGACAATCAGAAGCGATTTCATAATCAAGCACTTATAGTTATTTCAGTTGCAAAGGGAGAACACATTCATGAAATTAGCTTACTGGATGTATGCAGGGCCAGCCCACATCGGTACATTGCGAGTCGCGAGTTCATTTAAAAACGTCCATGCGATTATGCACGCCCCACTAGGCGATGACTACTTCAACGTCATGCGCTCCATGTTATCACGGGAGAAAAACTTCACCCCTGTAACCACCAGTGTAGTTGACCGCAACGTTTTAGCTAGGGGTTCTCAAGAAAAAGTGGTAGATAACATCGTCCGCAAAGATGGTGAAGAACATCCCGATTTAATTGTGTTAACTCCCACCTGCACATCTAGCATTCTCCAAGAAGATTTACACAACTTTGTAGAACGGGCGCAGCTAGAAGCCAAAGGCGATGTCATGTTAGCGGATGTCAACCACTACCGCTTTAACGAACTGCAAGCCGCAGACCGCACACTGCATCAAATCGTGCAGTATTACATTGAAAAAGCCCGCAAACGGGGCGAATTACCAGAAGGCAAAACGGCAAAACCTTCTGTTAACATTATAGGTAATTCTACCCTGGGTTTTCATAACAACCACGACTGCACCGAACTCAAGCGGCTGATGGCTGACTTAGGAATTGAAATCAATACAATCATTCCTGAAGGTGCTTCAGTTCATGACTTGAAAAAATTACCCCAAGCTTGGTTTAACTTGGTTCCTTACCGAGAACTGGGTTTAGCCACTGCGGCTTACTTAGAAGAACAATTTGGTACACCTTGTGTAGATATTACCCCAATGGGTGTAGTAGAAACTGCCAGATGTATCCGTAAAATTCAGCAGGTAATTAACGCCCAAGGCGCTGAAGCTGATTACGAAGCATTCATCAACGAACAAACCATGAATGTATCTCAAGCTGTGTGGTTCTCCCGTTCTATTGACTGTCAAAACTTGACTGGTAAAAAAGCCGTAGTTTTTGGAGACAATACCCACGCTGCGGCCATGACCAAGATTTTGTCCAGAGAAATGGGGATACACGTAGTTTGGGCGGGAACCTACTGTAAATATGATGCAGACTGGTTCCGCGAACAAGTGAGCGAATATTGTGACGAAGTGCTGATTACCGACGATCACGGAGAAATTGGAGATGCGATCGCCCGCGTCGAACCCTCAGCCATATTCGGTACACAAATGGAACGCCACGTAGGAAAACGCTTAGACATTCCTTGTGGAGTCATAGCTTCACCCATACACGTCCAGAACTTCCCCATCGGATACAAACCATTTTTAGGTTACGAAGGGACAAATCAGATCACAGATTTGATATACAACTCCTTCACCTTGGGAATGGAAGATCACCTCTTAGAAATCTTCGGTGGACACGACACCAAAGAAGTAATCACCAAAGGAATATCAGCCGACTCAGACCTCAACTGGTCGAAAGACGGACAAGCCGAACTCAACAAAATTCCCGGATTTGTGCGAGGTAAAGTCAAACGCAACACCGAGAAATTTGCCCGTGAGAGAGGCTTCAAAGAGATTAACGCCGAAGTGCTTTATGCAGCCAAAGAATCCGTAGGCGCTTAGAAAAGAGGAAAGGGAGCAGGGAGCAGGGAGCAGGGGAGAAAAAAACCTTGTTTAAGCTGGAGGCTTTACGCTATATAGATCCCCGACTTCTTCAAGAAGTCGGGGATCTGAGCCTCACGGTGCTTACCGAAGTAGACATCTTAATATCATAAATCCTGTAAAGTAAGCATCTTGCCCACATTTGTATAAAACTTTACATTAACCCAAACCCAACTCTTAACTCCCCTCCTCGCTTGCGGGGAGGGGTTGGGGGTGGGGTTCTTAATTAATCGCTTATACTGTAATTTATACAAAACCACACCCTGATTCCCTGGTAGACATCGCCGCAGGACAGGGTATTTATCTTGACAAATATATGGAATATATAATTTGGCAAACCGACCAACCAATAAACAAAGGTAGATTTATCATTCAGGGTGAACTGGGTAGAGGAGGATTTGGCATTACCTACAAAGCCAAAGAACCCAACACAGGGAAATTATACGCCATCAAAACCCTGAATCAGCGAATGCAACGCGAAAACGACTTTGCCGAACAACAGGTAAAATTTATTAACGAAGCCTTGACGATGAAAGGCTTTGACCATCGCCATATACTCAAAGTTAATGAAGTCATCCAAGAAGGTGAACTTTTTGGCGTAGTCATGGAATATATAAATGGCGTAACTTTATTTGAATATGTCCAGAAAAAAGGACAACTATTAGAAACAGAAGCACTATTATATATAGACCAAATTGGACAGGCTTTAGAATATATTCATCAAAAGGGACACTTACACCGAGATATCAAACCGCAAAATATCCTCTTACGACAAAATCAACAAGAAGCGGTGTTAATTGACTTTGGTTTAACCCGGAGTATTGCTACCCAAAGCATGACTCAATCACGCACAGAAGGTTATGCACCCATAGAACAATATAGACGCAAAGGTAATTTTGGTTCCCATACCGATGTTTACGCTTTAGCTGCAACTTTATATTATCTCCTGACTGCGGACGGACTGAAAGCAGAGGAAGAGATATACCCAGTCCCGGCGCTAAATCGTAAGTATGATGATGAACCTTTACCAGAACCACGCAGTTATAATTCCCGTATTAGTCAGAGGGTGAATGATGCGATTTTACAGGGGATGGCGTTAGAACCCGAAGAACGTACCCCAACGGTGTTGCAGTTTCGGAAAAATTTGGGTTTGGTTGTCACCTCAGTACCAACCCCTCAGCGCCAGCATGAGAGAATCACCCCACCCCCTAACGTCAGCGAGGAGGGGGGATTAAAATCAGCCGTAGGGATGGACTATAGCAAATTGCGTGACTTACTCGCTGCTGGGAAGTGGCAAGAAGCAAATGAGGAAACAGAACGGGTAATGTTAGCGGTAGCGAAGCGGGAAGGAAACGGTTTGTTAAATGTAGAAGATATTGATAACTTTCCCTGTGTAGACCTCCGCACTATTGACCAGTTGTGGGTAAAATATAGTAATGGGCGATTTGGCTTTTCTGTCCAAAAGCGCATTTATCAAAGTTTGGGTGGAACAAGAGAGTACAACGAAAAAATCTGGGAAGCTTTTGGGGAAAAAGTTGGATGGAGAAAAGGAGGAGACTGGTTTTACTCAGATATTACTTATGATATTAAAGCACCATCAGCCCACTTTCCTTGTGTTGTGTGTGATGATTTTTGGGGAGATTTGGGGAAATATTGTTTTAGGGGAAATGAGGGTGTGTGTCTCTTCTCTCGCGTCGAGACTTGTAAAGTGTAACACGCCCTAGCGGGAAGTCAAAAGTTAAAAGTCAAAAGTCAAAATTATAGAGATTAATTATTGTTTCAATTTTTGCTTAGTTATGATAATTGACTTAGCGATAATTTTAATCAATTGTTCGCATTCATCAATAAGATCGGCGATTTTTTCATTAGTGATTAATTCTGACTTAACTAATAACTTTAACTAGTATTTTGTTTCCCTTGCTTCCTTGAGAGATATGATAGCATTCCACTTTTTTGCCCGTCATTGCGAACGTAACGAAGTGGAGTGAAGCAATCGCAAAATCTCCGAATAACCACAAACCTATGCGATTGCTTCGTCGTTCCTCCTCGCAATGA
This sequence comes from Anabaena sp. CCY 0017, assembly GCF_963920885.1. Lineage (NCBI taxonomy): Bacteria > Bacillati > Cyanobacteriota > Cyanophyceae > Nostocales > Nostocaceae > Anabaena > Anabaena sp. CCY 0017. The sequence goes on from NZ_CAWUDG010000008.1 coordinate 213,039, forward strand.
CAATTATTCTATTGTTGCGAAATACTAACGACAATAATAATAAACCCGCCCCAACAACCATAAAAAATCCTCCGCCATCAATTCATGACCAACGTTAACGAACGCGCCGATTTTGATAGCCCCTGGAAAGAAATTCTGGAAGCATATTTTCCCCAAGCCATGCAATTCTTTTTCCCAGAAACAGCAGCATTAATTGACTGGGAACGTCCCTACCAATTTCTCAACAAAGAATTTCAACAAATCGCCTGTGAAGCCGAACAAGGTAAACGATATGCAGACCAATTAGTAAAAGTTTGGCAAATCCAAGGACAAGAACTGTGGTTATTAATTCATGTAGAAATTCAGGCGCAAAAAGAAGATAATTTTAGTAAGCGGATGTTTACTTATAACTTTCGCATCTTTGACCGCTTTGACCAACCAGCAATCAGCTTGGCCATTCTGTGCGACACCAACCGAGAATGGCGACCCAGCAACTACAGTTACAATTATCCCGACACCCGCTTAGACTTTGAATTTGGTAGCGTCAAACTTTTAGATTACGAAGATAGTTGGGAAGAGTTAGAAAATAGCAATAATCCCTTTGCGACAGTAGTCATGGCGCATTTGAAAACCCAACAGACACGCTCATCACCAGCCGAACGCAAAATCTGGAAATTCCGCCTAATTCGCCGATTATACGACATAGGCTTACAAGAGCAAGACATTCGCAACCTCTATCGATTCATCGATTGGGTTATGATTTTACCAAAAGCATTAGAGAATCAATTCTGGGACGAATTTAAACAATTTGAGCAGGAGAGGACTATGAGATATGTCACCACAGGTGAGCGCATAGGCTACGAGCGAGGAAGAGAAGAGGGAAAACAAGAAGGACGACAAGAAGGCGAACAGGCGATTATTTTAAAACTACTCAAAAGACGAGTAGGTGAACTATCCCCAGAAATACAACAGCGCATCCAATCACTTTCGGGAAATCAATTAGAAACCCTTGGCGAAGCTTTACTAGATTTCACAAGTATGTCAGATTTACTCAACTGGTTGGAATCAAATTAACCGTACTCACTTTTCACGGGATATGGAAAACCCCACGCGAAACCTAACCCCCTAGCCCCCTTCCCTGGTAGGGAAGGGGGAAAATTCAAAG